>NZ_JBAWUK010000017.1:0-70306 GCF_037079935.1 Stenotrophomonas maltophilia group sp. Smal12
CCCCCCCCCCCCCCCCCCCCCCCCCCCCCCCCCCCCCCCCCCCCCCCCCCCCCCCCCCCCCCCCCCCCCCCCCCCCCCCCCCCCCCCCCGCCGGGCCCGGGGCGGCCCGCCGCGCGCCGGCGCGGGGGGGGGGGGGCGGGGGGGGGGGGGGGCGGGCGTGGGGGGCGGCGGGGGGGGGGGCGCGCGCGCCCCCCCCCCCCCCCCCCCGCCACTACCTGGCGGTACACTTCCTCCATGGCCATTGCCCCTGCCCCGCGGTCACCGAAGAAGCGCGCACCTCTGTATGAAGAGGTGGCCGACCACGTGCGCGAGCGCATCTACGACTATCGGCTGCCGCCGGGCGAGTGGATCGACGAGCCCGCGCTGTGCGAAGAACTGGGCATCAGCCGCACGCCGCTGCGCGAGGCGTTGAAGCTGCTGGCCGCCGAAGGCCTGGTACAGATCGACGCAGGTCGTGGCAGCCGGGTCACCCGGTTGACGCTGGAAGACCTCAACCAGCTGTTCCCGGTAATGGCCATGCTGGAAGGCCGTTGCGCGCACGAGGCGGTGAAGCACATCGACGATGCCGGCGTGCAACAACTGGAGGCCCTGCATGCGGCGATGGAAGCGGCGGCGGCCGAGGGCAACATTGCCGAGTACTACCGCAACAACTACCTGATCCACGAAACCGTGCAGCATTACGCGGGCAATCCGTGGCTGATCCGCATCACCCACGACCTGCACCGCATCCTGAAGATGCATCGCGGCCGCCAGCTGCTGACCCCGGGCCGCACGGCGCAGTCGCTGGCCGAACACCGCGAGTTGATGGAGTGCTTCCGCCGCCGCGATGCGCAGGCTGCCGAACGCACCATGGAGCGCCATCTGCTCAGCCAGGGCCAGGCATTGGCCGCCTATGTGGCAGCGGGCGGGCTGTTGAACGTGCCAGCGCCCTTGCCGACCGAAGGCGGCGGTTGAGCGGATGAGGTTGCCGGCCAGCGGCCGGCACTACCGGCCGCAGCCAACCGATGTTCTGTAGCGTCGAGCCATGCTCGACTGCTTTCTTGCTCAGGCACGGCGGCGTTGAAGCGAAGAGCAGTCGAGCATGGCTCGACGCTACAGAGACCTCAATCGCCGCAGCTGCCGCCGTCACCGCTGCCACCGTCGCTGGCGCAGTCGGAGCTGCTGTGGCTGTGATGGCTGTAGCTGTCGCCGGATTGGCCGCCCGGATGATCGTAGCCACCGCCGAAACTGTTGTCGCCCCGGATCCCGGAGCCATCGGCCGTAGCCACCGCCATGCACAGGATGGCGCCGACCAGGGGAAGCAGCCAGACCATCAGCAACTGCACCGTCCGACCGCCCGTCGACAGCCCATCACGCCTGCCGATCACCACGGTAGCCACCACGTTCAAGCCCAGCACCAGCAGGACCAGCAGAAGGGCAACGATCAGCATTCGGCGACACCATGCCTGGACTGGGGGCATTATGGCCTGCCACCCCGGCAATGGCCCTGCCTGTCATGAAGATGGGACAATGTGGGGGTGTGCCGGCCTGCCCCTGGCCGCCGGCGCCCCTCGCACCACACGGAAGAAGAAGAACAACAACATGCTGAAAGTCATTTTCGATACCGACCCGGGCGTCGACGACGCCCTGGCCCTGCTGTACCTGCACAAGCACGCCCAGATCGACCTGATCGGTGTCACCACCACCTTCGGCAATGCCTCGGTGGAGTCGACCACGCACAACGCGCTGTACCTGAAGCAGGCCTGGGGCTTCGCCGCCCCGGTCGCGCGCGGTGCCGACGGCCCGCTGCAGCCGGAAGCCACCCCGGAAGCGTGGCCGGTGCACATCCACGGCCACAACGGCCTGGGCAACCACCCGGTGCCGGCCAGCCTGGACGTGGCCGCCGATGCCCGCCCGGCCCATCAGCTGATCATCGATCTGGTCCGCGCCCATCCGGGCGAAGTGACCCTGGTCGCGGTCGGCCGCATGACCAACCTGGCCCTGGCCCTGCAGCAGGCCCCGGACATCGCCGGCCTGGTACGCGGCGTGGTGATCATGGGCGGCGCCTTCCACGTCAACGGCAACATCACCCCGGCCGCCGAGGCCAATATCTGGGGCGATGCCGAAGCCGCCGACGTGGTGTTCACCGCCAGCTGGCCAGTCACCGCGATCGGCCTGGACGTGACCACCCGCGTGGAAATGGACCGTGACGGCCTGGATAAGCTGGCCACCATCGGCGGTGCCGACGCCGAGCTGGTCCGTGCGCTGTCGCAGGATTACGTGGACTTCTACCTGCAGGCCGGCCACAAGGGCATGGTCGTGCATGACTGCTGCGCGTGCATCGCGCTGACCCGCCCGGAACTGTTCCAGTTCGAGCGCGCCAGCGTGCGCGTGGCCACCGACGGCGTCGCCCGCGGCATGACCATTCCCAAGCCGGAAGGCCTGGCATTCGGCCCCAGCGTGTGGGACGGCCACGTGGTGCAGTCGATCGCCATCGGTGTGGATGCGGCCGCGGTACTGGCCGACATCGAGCAGACCCTGAAGGTCTGACCGGCTAGCGTCTGGCCCTGCCCGGGACCGTCTCGGGCAGGGTCCACAGCACCGGCAGCACCAGCACCGCCACCAGCGCGATCATCGCGCCCGGCGCCGCCGCCCAGCCGCTGCGCTCCACCCACCATTGCGCCAGCCATGGCGTTGCCCCGCCGAAGAAGGCAGTGGCCATTGTTACTCCCAGTGCCAGGCCGCTGACCCGGCCTTCGCCTGGGAACTGCTCAGCCGTGGCCGGGGCCGCCACCGCGCTTACACCGCCGGCCACGCAGGCCAGCAGCACCGCCGCCAGCACGATGCCCAGCGCCGTTGCCTGTGCCATCCACGCAAACAGGGACAGCGGCAGCAGCGCTGCCAGCACGGTCAGGCCCAACAACACCGGACGTCGTCCGATGCGGTCCGACAATGCGCCACACAGGGGCGTGATCGCGATCACTGCCACCGCCGCGATCGTCGACAGCCACAGTGCGTCACCCTCATCGTGGCCCTGCGCGTGCAGGAATGCAGGCACATAGGTGATGCCCACGTAGTAAGTGATCGATCCCAGCGCCGAAATCGCGAACGTGCGCGCCACCGCCAACGGATGATGCTGCAGCACATGCCGCAGTGGTGTGGCGGGAATGCTGCCTTCGCGGCGCTGGCGCTCGAACTCCGGCGACTCGTGCATGCCCGAACGCGCAATCAGGATCACCAGCGCAAGCGCAGCGCCGACGAGGAACGGAATCCGCCAGCCCCAGCTGTCCAGCTGCGGTGTGGGCAGCAGCGCGACGGTAAGTGCAGAGATCGCCACCGCCAGCAGGGCGCCCACTTCGCTGGCGGCCGAGGCCAATGACGTAACCAGGCCGCGTCGGCGCGCCGGTGCGCTTTCCAGCAGGTACGCCACCACGCCGGTATATTCGCCGCCCACCGAGAACGCCATCACGCAGCGCAGCACCAGCAGCAGCACGCCGGCCGTGGCGCCTGCGGTGGCCGCGGTCGGCAGCAGCGCAGTGGCCAGCATTGCCGCTGCCATCAACGCCATCGACGCAAGCAACATCCATCGCCGGCCGAGCCGGTCACCCAGGTGACCAAAGCACAGCGCGCCCAGCGGACGCATAAGGTAGGACACGGCGAATCCGGCCAAGGTGACCAGCAGCGCCTGCTCGCCACCGCCGAAGAACACCCGCGACAGCACCGTGGCGAAGTACAGGTACAGGGTGAAGTCGTACCACTCCACCACCGTGGACAGGCCGGCCACCCACATAGAGCGCTGTCGCGCCACAGTCATCGCGTATTCGCCTTCAACAGCCTCGATCCCGGTTGGGCAGGTTCGGCGCAGCGTGGCATGGATGGGGTGAAATACCGGTCATCGGCTATCGGTTGCCTGCATGTACTGGGCTTCATGGCCGCTGAAGCGCTCACTGTCAAAGCCGAAGCAGAAGCGTCCTTGCTGGAACACAAGGCCGAGCAACTCAGCCCGGCAGCTGCAGCTCCGCCCGCAGGCCGCCGCCCTCGCGGTTGTGCAACCGCAGCGAGCCACCCAGCGACTGCGCCAGCTGCACCGCGATGGCCAGTCCCAGGCCGGTCCCTCCGGTATCGCGGTTGCGCGAGCTTTCCAGCCGGTGGAACGGCGCCAGCACTGCCTGCAGCTGGTCCTCGGGAATGCCGGGGCCACGGTCGGAAATGCTGATCCACACCCTTCCGGCCTCATCGCGGCCCGCCTCGATCTCGGCGGCGCCGGCGTAGCGCAATGCGTTGTCGACCAGATTGCCGACCACCCGGCGCAGCGGCTGCGGCCAGGTCTGTACGACCAGCCCAGCGGGCGCACCGCCAGTGACCGGCTTGCCCATGTCCTCGTAGTCGCCGACCACACTGGCCAGGAACGCGCCCAGGTCCATCGACACCGGCGCGCCAGCGGCGACGTGGCTGCTGCGCGCATAGGCGACGCCCTCGCGCACCAGTTGCCCGAGGTGATCGAGATCATTCAGCAGGCGCTGCTGGGTAGCGTCTTCCGGCAGGGTCTCCACCCGAAGCTTCATGCGCGTGATGGGGGTCTGCAGGTCATGCGAGATCGCGGCCAGGATCTGCAGGCGTTCACTGACATGGCCACGAATGCGTGCCTGCAGTGCATTGAGTGCGGCCGCCGCGCCGCTTACTTCCGCAGGGCCATCTTCAGGCAGTGCAGGCCCGTCCTTGCCCGGCTGCAGATGCTCCACCGCATGCGACAGCTGCTGCAGCGGGCGCAGGGCCAGACGCACGGCCAGCCACGCGCACACCAGCAGCAGCGCCAGCTGCACCAGCAGCACGGCGGGCAGCCAACGTGCCAGCGGCAGCCCCGACGGGGTGACTTCAATGGTCAAGGGTGTGCCGTCGTGCAGGCGCAGTTCCACCTCGAACCGCTCCGGCAGGCGAGCCACCTGGCGCGCCTGCAACCGATAGCGGTGCCGCAGGCTGTCGTCGATGATCGCCGTGACCTGGCGCGCACGATCGGTCTGCAGCCCCGGCCCGGGCGCGGCTGGACGCAACAGGTAGCGGTAAGTGCGTCGTTCCAACCGTGGTACCCAGGCATCGCGCTGGTCTGCGGGCAGGTGCTCCAGCAGTGCGACACTCACCGCCACATCCTCGTCGAGGTTGCGCAGCATCATGCTGCGGGTGGACTGGTAGCGTTCGAAAAAGAGCAAGCCGAAGGACAGCGCGTGGGCCAGGGTGAGTCCGCCCAGCAGGACCAGCAGCAGCCGCGCCGACAGCGTGCGCGGCCAGCGTGGACGGCGTGCCCCGGTGCTCATTCGTCCGGCCCCAGCAACTGCACCGGCACGCTGAACACATAGCCTTCGCTGCGCACGGTCTTGATGTAAGTCGGCTCGCGCGCGTCGTCACCCAGTCGCTGGCGCACGCGGCTGACCAGCAGGTCAATCGAGCGATCGAACAGTTCGGCATCGCGGCCCTGGGTGAGGCTGAGCAGCTGGTCGCGGCTGAGCACCCGATTGGCGTGGTCGAGGAACACGCGCAACAGGCGGAACTCGGCGCCGCTGAGCGGATACGCGGTCCCCTGTGCGTCCAGCAAGTGGCGCGCGGTGGTATCCAGGCGCCACTCGCCGAAGGCGAGCTGGCGCCCGGCCTCGCTCACCTGCAGGTTCGGCGGCAGCATCTGCGTGCGACGGATCACCGCATTGATGCGTGCCAGCAGCTCGCGCGAAGAAAAGGGCTTGGTCACGTAGTCGTCAGCGCCCATTTCCAGGCCGATGATGCGATCGGTTTCGTCATCGCGGGCGGTCAGCAGCACGACCGGCACCGCACGATGCTTGCCGGCGCGCAGGTTGCGGCACAGGCTCAGGCCGTCCTCGCCTGGCATCATCACGTCCAGCACCACCAGATCCACCGCATGGGTATCCATCAGCGCGCGCATGGCCCGGCCACCGTCGACCTGGCTGACACGCAAACCGTTGCGCAGCAGGTAGTCGGCCAGCATCTGGCGGATCTCGCTGTCATCGTCGACGACCAGGATGTGCGGTACATGGTTCATTGCGTTCTCGATGAAGACGGAGGTCAGGGCCGCGCTGCGCGGCCATGGTAGCGCGGCTCAAGGGCTGGCCAGCAGGCGCTGGATCTCGCTTTCGGTACGTGCGTAGTCGCCCTCGCCGTAATGGCGGTAGACCACCCGCCCCTGCCGGTCGAGCAGGTACAGTGCGGGCCAGAAGCGGTTGCCCCAGGCGTTCCAGATCCGGTACTGGTTGTCCTGCACCACCGGCCAGGTGATGTCCAACCGTGCGATGGCCCTGCGCACGTTGCCGGGCAGCCCTTCATGGGCGAACTCCGGCGTATGCACGCCGATCACCTTCAGGCCCTGCGACGCGTACCTGGCATTCCACTGGTGGACATACGGCGCCACGTTGAGGCAGTTGCTGCAGGTATAGGTCCAGAACTCGACCAGCACCACCTGCCCCCGCAACTGCTTCAGTGTGAGCGGTGGGCTGTTGTGCCAGGGCCCGCCACCGTCGAACCCGGCAGCGGGAAGGGCCTGTGCCGGCTGCGCATCGGCCTCCGGGTTGGGCCAGGCCAGCAACAACGCTGCTCCGCCGAGCAGGCCCAGCAGCAACGGCAGTGCGTACCCTCGCAGTGCGGTCATCGTTCAGCCCCCCTGCTCGGCCAACGGCAGTTCAGCGGGCTTCACCCCTGCCGCCTCCAGGATGCTGTCGGCTACCTGCGCCGGATGCGAAAGCAGCGACACATGGCTGCTCCCGATCGGTTGCAGCTGTGCACCGATGCGACGTGCGGTCGCGGCCTGCAGCTGTGGCGACAGCATGCGGTCATCACGGCTGAGCACGTACCAGCTCGGCTTGCTGCGCCAGGCCGCCATGTTCACCACCTCGCCCAGCGCGCTGGCCTTCAACGGGACCTGCGTGCTGTACAGCAGTGCTGCCGACTTTTTCATTACGTCCGGCGCGAAGTCCTGGGCGATGGCATCGGCCGGCAACGTCAGGTAGCCATCCCTCTCCTGCAGCCGGGCCAGGCCCGGCCCGACCGGGAAGCCTTCGCCCTGTTGCGCCGAAGACTGCCCTGCATCCGGTGCGAAGGCCGCCACGTACACCAGCGCCTGCACCTTCGGGTCATTGCCCGCTTCGGTGATGACCGTGCCACCCCAGCTGTGGCCGACCAGCACCACCTTGCCGGGCGCGGCGGCAATCGCGCGGCGGGTGGCGGCCACATCGTCGGCCAACGACGTGAGCGGGTTCTGCACCGCCACCGCCGGCAGCTTCCAGTCATGCAGGGTGCTGATGACCTTGCTCCAGCTGGAGCCGTCGGCGAAGGCACCATGCACCAGGATGACGGTGGGCGGTGCAGCGGTATCGGCCTGGGTGGCGAAGGCCGGGGCGGCAGCTCCGGCCAGGGCGAGAGCGGCGGCAAGCGAGGAGATACGGATCATGGGTGACACTCCGGCGTTGGGAGTGGTCATTTCCGCCTGCCGGTGTATCGGCGCTGTTTCTTCGCGGCGCGGAGTTGTAACGGACTGTAGGGCGCAGGCGGGTTTGTACAGTGGGATACATTCGCGCGCCGGGCCAGGCCGGCCGCTACCGGCTGGATATCGTTCCCCCGCGCTCGCGCAACACCCCGATGTGCATCCACGCGTCGTCTTTGTATCGGACTGTACGAAACCCCGGTCGCGGCCACAGTCGCTGACAAAACCCCGGGCAACGGCACACGTTGCCGATACCTGCGCCGCCTGGAATGGCCTCCATCGACCACTGGCCCGCAGGAAACCACCATGATCAGCACCGCCTCTTCCGTGTATACCCCCCGCCTGGACGCCGTCGGCCGCTGGCTCTCGCCATTGGCGCTTCGCACGCTGCTGGCCTGGGAGTTCTTTGAGTCCGGCCGCGAGAAGCTGGGCGGCCAGAACTGGTTCGCCGAGCTGGAAGGTCGCTTCCCGTTCCCGTTCTCCACCCTGCCCGCATCGTTGAACTGGCAGCTGGCCACCTGGCTGGAACTGGTGGGTGCGGTGATGCTGCTGCTCGGCCTGGCCACGCGCTCGGTGGCCTACGTCTTCTGGGTGTTGACAGTGGTCGCCATCGCCGCCGTGCACTGGCCCGACCAGTGGAACGGCCTGGGTGAACTCTGGCAGGGCTATGCGATCACCGACCAGGGCTACGGCAACTTCAAGCTGCCGCTGCTGTTCCTGGCCATGCTGCTGCCATTGATCCTCAACGGCGGTGGCGCGCTCAGCGTGGACCGGCTGCTGGTCGGCCCACAGCATGCCCCCGTCGGCGATGACGGCCTGGGCTGGGGCGTCAGCCTGATCGCCCTGTTGCTGCCGGTTGCCGCGCTGTTGCCCGGCATCGGCTTCGGCGGCGCCCTGCTTGGTGGCGTGCTGCTGCTGGGCTACGCGCTGCGCCGTCGTCGCACCGCCTGACCTGCTTCGCCCCTTCCCGCGCTTCCTCCTTTCGTTTCCGTCGCCTTCAGGCGACGTCCATCCCGCACGCCTGGCGTGCCATCCCCAAGGAGTCACCACCATGTCCGTCTCGACCAAGAACACCCCCTCCTCCCGCCTGCCGCGCATTGGTGCCATCGGCATCGCCCTGGCCGGTGGCCTGCTGCTGGCCGGCCAGGCCGCAGCGATCCAACCGCTGGCGATCAGCGCCGTCGCCATGAGCGCCGCCGCCGAAGGCAAGTGCGGCGAAGGCAAGTGCGGGGCCAACAAGGCCACCACCGGCAAGCCCGCCGGCAAGGCCAAGGTGGCCGAAGGCCAGTGTGGCGAAGGCAAGTGCGGCGATGCCTCGTTTGCCCGCACCGACCGTGACCACGACGGCAAGGTCTCGCGTGCCGAGTTCAACGCGGTGGCCGCCAAGCGTGCCGCCGAGTTCGACCGCATCGACACCGACCACGACGGTTACATCAGCGAACAGGAAGCGCACGACTACCTGCGCAGCGTCTACACCGCCAACGGCAAGCCGATGCCGAAGGGCCTGTTCTCCCGCGTTGCCGATTGATCGACGT
Organism: Stenotrophomonas maltophilia group sp. Smal12; assembly: GCF_037079935.1. Classification (NCBI taxonomy): domain Bacteria; kingdom Pseudomonadati; phylum Pseudomonadota; class Gammaproteobacteria; order Lysobacterales; family Lysobacteraceae; genus Stenotrophomonas; species Stenotrophomonas maltophilia group sp. Smal12. The sequence goes on from NZ_JBAWUK010000017.1 coordinate 8,998, forward strand.
CCAACCGGCGCTGCCTTCAAGGCGGCGCCCTCTCTCTGGAGCATCCGCCATGTCCCTGCCCTTCAATGCCGCCGGCCTTGGCCTGCGCCGTGGCCTGATCGACGAACTGCTGGCAATGCCGGCCAGTGCCATCGACTTCCTCGAAGTCTCCCCTGACAACTGGATCGGCGTCGGCGGTGCACACGGCGCCGCGCTGCGCCAGCTCAGCGAGCGCCATCCCCTGACCTGCCACGGCCTGTCGCTGTCGCTGGGAGGTCCTGATCCGCTGGACCGCACCCTGCTGGCACAGACCCGTGCCTTCCTCGACCTGCACCAGGTGCAGCTGTACAGCGAACACCTGAGCTACTGCGCCGCCGGCGGACATGTCTACGACCTGCTGCCGCTGCCGTTCACCGCCGAAGCCGTACACCATGTCGCCAGTCGCATCGCCCAGGTGCAGGACATGCTGGGCCGGCGCATCGCCGTGGAGAACATCTCCTACTACGCCGTTGCCGGCGCGGACATGAGCGAGATCGACTTCATCAACGCCGTGCTCGCCGAAGCCGACTGCGACCTGCTGCTGGACGTCAACAACGTCTTCGTCAACGCCTGCAACAACGGTTACGACGCCTTCGAATTCCTGGCCTGCGTGCCGTCCCACCGTGTCGCCTCGCTGCATGTGGCCGGCCATTTCGATGAAGACGATGGCTTCAAGATCGATACCCACGGTGCCCCGGTGAAAGGCGTGGTCTGGGCGCTGTTGCGCGAGGCCTATGCGCGGGTCGGCGTGCGCCCGACGCTGCTCGAACGCGACTTCAACTTTCCGCCGCTGGCGGAGTTGCTGACCGAGGTTGCACAGATCCGCCAAGCGCAGGTCGAGGCACGTTCACCCGAGGTGGCCCATGGCTGAGTCGCTGGCTACCCTGCAACGGCGCTGGGCCGATCATGTGCGGGACCCAGCAATTGCCGCACCCGACGGCGTCGAGGCGGGCAGGCTGGCGGTATACCGCCGCCTGTGCATCGACAGCCTGGACACCCTGCTGGCCGGCAGCCTGCCGCGCCTGCAACAGCAGTTGGGCATGCCACGCTGGCGCGACACGGTGGAGCACTACTACGCCCGCCACGCCTGCCAGACCCCGTTGTTCCCACAGATCGCCGGCGAGTTCGCGACCTGGCTGGCAGTACAGGACACGCTGGCACTCCCGGCCTGGACAGCGGAACTGGCGCACTACGAGAGCTCGCAGCAGTCGCTGCACATTGAAGCACGTGACGCCGGGCGGTCCCTGCACCGCGTTCCCGAGGGCAGCGATGTGCTGGCGGTTTCGCCGCTGGTGCGGGTGCTGGGCTACCAGTGGCCGGTGCATGAGGACGAGGCCCTGGAACCGGTGCCGAGCGCTGCGCCCACGCTGCTGCTGATCCAGCGCCGCGCCGATTTCAGCCTGCAGGTCGAGCAACTGTCACCGCTGGCCTACGCGCTGCTATCAGCCTTCGGTGACGACGGCGCGCCGGTGGATGAGGCACTGCAGACGCTGTCCGAAACGCATGGCGTGGCAACGGACGCATTGCGCGTGGCCTGCGTGCCCGTTCTGGGCGAGCTGTGCATGGCAGGCGTGCTGGTTGCATTGCCTGCTTCCTGAGGTTGCCGGCCAGCGGTCGGCACTACCCACTCGGTGCCCGGCCAGCGGCCGGTGCCCCCATTCCTGCTTCGAGGTCTCACCATGGCTGCTTCCAACACTTCCTTCCTGCACGGCTGGCGCCTGTTCGTGGCCATCGCCGTGGTCCTGATCGCATTCGCGCTGGCGGCCTTCGCCCTGTATCCCGATGCAGCCGAAGGCAGCCGTGCGGCGATCCGGATCACTGCACGCACATCGTTCCTGCTGTTCCTGGCGGCGTTCACCGCATCGTCGTTCGCCAGTCTTCTGCCCGGCCCGTTCACCCGGTTCCTGCTGCGCGAACGGCGCACCGTCGGTTTGTCCTTCGCGTTCTCGCACCTGCTGCATGCCATCGCCATCACCAGTTTCGGCATCCTCAACCCGGCGTTCTGGCCAGCACGATCCGCGCTGGCCAATCTTCCGGGCACGGTGGGCTACATCGCCATCCTGGCGCTGGCCATCACCTCGCATCGGGGGATCGCCCGCCGCATGGGCCCCACTGCTTGGCGTCGCCTGCACCTGTCCGGCATGTGGATCATCGCGGCGGTGTTCACCTACTCGTACTTCAAGCGCGTGCCAGGCAACTTCTGGTATGCGGTGCCGTCGGCACTGCTGTTCACCGCCTTCGTGGTGCGCTGGATCACCAAGCGGGCGCAGTCACTGCGCCGAAGCGCGCGTGCGCGGCCACCGCTGCGGAGTTCTCAAGGAGGCGGTTACTTGTAGAGCCGAGCCCATGCTCGGCTGCCTCTGGTTCAGCCGAGCATGGGCTCGGCTCTACAGAGGGATCCCAGCACGATCGGCATCGAATCCCCTGCGGAAAGGGATCTGCCCCACTTCAGGTCACGGCGCGCGGCGCAATGTCACCAGGGTGATCTCCGACGGCACGCCGATGCGTGCCGGGAAACCGGCCCAGAGACCCGCACCATTGCTCACGTAAAGGGTCATCCCGTCCACGTCGTAGCGACCGGAGACGAAGCCACCATTGGCCCGCTTCACCAGTTGGTCCATGCCGATGATCTGCCCACCGTGAGTGTGCCCGGACAATTGCAGCTTCACGCCGCGCGCCGCCGCCTCTCGCGCGTTGCGCGGGCGGTGGTCAAGCAGGATCACCGGCGCAGAGGGATCGGCGCCGGCCAAGGCGGCGTCCAGATCCGGCAGCGGCAGGCCGTAGCGTGCAGCCACCGGATCGGTGACCCCGGCAATGGTCAGCGCTGCATCACCGCGTCGTACCTGCAGGTGGCTGTTCTCCAGCACCTGCATGTGCAGCGCGCGGAACGCCTGCATCCATGCCTGGTACTGCGCGTAATACTCGTGGTTGCCGGTAATGGCGACGACACCGTCCGGCGCCCGCAGATCGGCCAGAGGACGCGCGTCGTCACGACGGGCCTCGACACTGCCGTCGATCAGATCGCCGGTGATCACGATCAGATCCGGCGCCAATGCGTTGCTCTCATCCACCACCCTGCGCACCCAGTCGCCGGTCAGCAGGCGGCTGGCATGGATGTCGGTCAGCTGCAGCACGCGATAGCCGTCGAACGCCGCTGGCAGCCCGGCAACGCTCACCTCGATCTGCCGGGGCTGGGGCACTGCCATGCCCTGACTGACACCATAACCACTGACCAGCAGGGCCAGCACGCCGGCCGCCGGCCGCAGCAATGCGGCTACCGCACGTGGCCAGCGCAGCAGGCGGGACGCGAGCAGGCCCACATCCATCGCCAGCATCAGCAACGCCAACAGCAACACCGCCGTGGAGCCGGTGGCCAGCGTGGCGATGGCCAGTTTCGGAATTTCCGGCGACGCCATGGTGCCCCAGAAGGTGGCGACGATACGCAGCTGCACGGCTACGCCCACCAGCAGCAGCGACAGCACGACCTTCAGCCAAGTGGGCATGCGCTGTGGCCAGAACAGGCGCCAGGCCACATACAGGCCCATCAACAAACCGATCGTACTCAGCACTGCAACCATCCTGGAAAGAAAGTGGGCCGCCATGGTGACGGCTGCAGGCGGTGTTGTGTAGCACCGAGCCCATGCCCGGTATTTCAATCTGCAGCCGAGCATGGGCTCGGCGCTACAACAACAGGGGCGTCAAGCCATTCCGTCGAGGCGCTGCACCCGCAGGCGGGCAATGCGGCGCTTCTCCATCGCCAGCACGGTGATGCGCACACCCGCCACCTCCACCGCATCGCCGGTGTCCGGCAGCCGGCCCAGCTGCTCCAGCACGAGCCCGGAGATGGTCATGTAGTCGGCACTGCGTGGCAGCGATACGCCGGTCAGCCGCTGCAGGTCGTCCAGGGTCAGCGCACCGTCGGCCTCCCACTGGTCCTCGCCCTGCGCGACCACGCCATAGCGCTCGTCCTGGGTATCGACCAGATCGCCGGCAATCGCCGCCAGCAGATCGTTGGCGGTCACCAGGCCTTCCACGCTGCCGTACTCATCCACCGCCACCGCCAGCGGTACCGGATGCTGGCGGATCAGTTCCAGCGCCTGCAGCGCACTGGCGCTGGACAGCACGTACTGCGGCTCGCGCAGGTTGCCTTCCAGCTGCAGCGGCCTGCCCTGCAGCAGGTCAGCCAGCAGGTCGCGGCTCTGCACCACGCCACGTAGGCTGTCCAGGTCACCCTCGCCCACCAGCAGCCGGGTGTGTGGCGATGCCACCAGGCGGGCCACCACATCCTCCTGGCCCCGCGCCAGGTCGATCCACTGCACATCGGCGCGCACGGTCATTACGCTCGACACCGGCCGGTCAGCCAGGCCCAGCACGCTACGGATCATCTCGTGCTCGGCCGGCTGCAGGCGCTCTTCGGCATCTACCGGCTCGTCCACGCCGTCATCGGCATGGCCGTTGGCCGGGCGCGCCCCGAGCATGCGCAGCACCGCATCAGCGGTGCGCTGGCGGAACGGCTGGCGGCGCTCGTTGCGCTCACGATTGAAACGCACCCACTGGTTGAACGCCTCGACCAGGATCGAGAAGGCGATCGCCGCGTACAGGTAGCCCTTCGGGATCTTGTAGCCCAGGCCCTCGGCCACCAGGCTGAAACCGATCATCAGCAGGAAGCCCAGGCACAGCACCACCACGGTGGGATGCTTGTTGACGAAGCGGGTCAACGGCTTGCTCGCCAGCAGCATCAGCGCCATCGCGATGGTGACGGCGGCATACATCACGCCCAGGTTGTCGACCATGCCGACCGCGGTGATCACCGAGTCCAGCGAGAACACCGCATCGAGCACCACGATCTGCGCCACCACCATGGCGAAGCTGGCGTAGACCTTCTTGCCGTCTTCGTGGTGCGCGCGGCCTTCCAGCCGTTCGTGCAGCTCCATGGTGCCCTTGAACAGCAGGAACAGGCCACCGCCCAGCAGGATCAGGTCACGCCCGGAGAAGCTGTGCTCGAACAGCGTAAGCAGCGGCGCGGTCAGTTTCATGATCCAGGCCAGCGCCGCCAGCAGCACCAGCCGCATCAGCAGGGCCAGTGCCAGGCCGATCACCCGCGCGCGGTCGCGCTGGTGTGGCGGAAGCTTGTCGGCAAGGATCGCGATGAACACCAGGTTGTCGATGCCGAGCACGATCTCAAGCACGACCAGGGTTGCAAGGCCCATCCAAATCGAGGGGTCAGCCAACCATTCCATTTCAGGTCCGTTTCGTCAGTGGGTAAGGGAGAAGAAGAAACACTCAGTCTGCCTCCTGCGCCCGCACCGGGTCGTACCCGAGCAGGTCGCCAGGCGTGCATTGCAGCTCCCGGCAGATCGCATCCAGCGTGGAAAAGCGGATGGCGCGCGCCTTGCCGGTCTTCAGGATCGACAGGTTCGCCAGGGTGATGTCGATGCGACCGGCCAGCTCGGACAGGGTCATGCCCCGTTCCTGCAGCACGCGGTCCAGGGTGATGACGATTGCCATCAGATGACACCGTCGAGGTCATCGCGCATCGCCGCGCCCACGGCGAAGACGCGTGCCAGCACGAACAGCATCAGCACCGCCACCAGCCCGGTGATCGACATGCCGCCGCCCACCTCCATCCAGCTGAAGTCCGGGCCCATCCAGGCCGCGTAGGCGCCGATCAGGATCGACAGCAGCTCCATCGCCAGCATCAGCCACGCCATGCGTTGCAGGCGCTGCGCATTGGCGTGGGTGAACGGCCTTTCACGCGCCGCCGATTTCAGCAGCCGCAGCAGATGGCGCAGGAACAGCAGGCACAGCACCAGCAGCGCGACGATCACAGCCAGCCCCAGGCAGAAGTGCAGGAACAGCGCGTTGCCGTGTGCAGCAGCGGCAGCGGCATCGTGGACGCTGTCGAGCAGCCAGCGACGGTCGTGCGCGACCAGCGGCACGGCCAGCAGTGCGGCCAGGATGCCCAGCCAGCACATCGCCCGGACGGCCTGGACGGCGGCCTGGGCCAGGGTGAACAAGCCTCGCGCGGGTCTGGCGCGGGCGGGACGAGCGGTCAAGCGGCCTCCGGCATTGGGGCGGCCTCGCCGCCCCCGGGGTGGATTTATCGATAAACGATATATCACAATCTGCGTGAAAGGCTGAATCGCGGGCCTGGGCAGCCTGCGCGGCGCGGGGCCAGCGTTACCGGCTGGGTGCAGCCTGCTCCAGCATCGCTTCGCCCGGCGTCACCGAGGCCATCGCCTGCACGCCGGCCTCGGCCGCCTGCCGCGTGACCAGCCGGAAACGCACCTGCAGCTTGGCCTGCCCGGGCGTGGCCCAGCCGTACTGGATCGCCACCTGGTCCGCCGACAACGGCCCACGGCCTGGCAGCGAGCGCGCCTGCAACGGCGTCGGCGCCGCCTGCACCAACCGGGCAAAGCCCTTCTGCACGACCGCCGCGTCGGCCTTTTCGGCGTAGACCGTACACGTGCCATCGTCAGCCCAGCTGACCGCATAGCGGCCGCTGGCCAGCGGCACCATCCAGGCCACGCCCGACTGCCCCTGCAGCAACGTTGCCGCCTCGGCAGGCTGCAGCGGTGACAGCCCGTTGGATTCCATCAACGACTGCAACCGCGCCGGTGCGCCGATGTGCTGCATGCAGGCGGTATCGAACAACTCACTGAAAGGGTCCTGCGCCTGTGCGCTGGCCTTCGGTGCACGTGCAGGCTGCGCCGCCGCCAGGGCAGGCAGCAGGGCCAGGATCAGCCAGGAGGCAGGGCGCATTGGAACTCCACGGTACGGAAAACAGCAGGGAGGATGGCAAAGCCCGGGCGCGGCGCGCAACGGCCGCGTTGCCGCCGGCCTCCCCGCGCCGGGATCAGGTTGTGATTTCGCCCTCGTCCTCGCCATCCCAGTAGTGGATACGGCTGGCGCGCACATGGATCAGTACCAGTCCCGGTGTATCCACTCCCTGTTCGAACCACCGTTCCAGGTCCTTCACCCAGTGCTCGCGCATCGTGGCCCGATCGCGCACCAGCGCCGCCCTTCCCTGCACGTGCACGAACAGCGGCGGCTTGCCCAGCAGCGACTTGCTGCCGGAGAAACCCAGTGCGACGGTGGGGTCAGCCTCGATCTCGCGCACCATGTCGGTGTCTTCCATGGTGAAGAACCAGCTGTCACCGTCATAGTCCACGTCACCGTTGTTGCTCATGGGGCGACCGGCAATTTCTCCACCGGCGCGGGTCTGCAGCATCGTGAAATCGATGCCGGCCATTTTCTTGGCAAGTTCTGGGAGGGTGAGCTGGGTCACGGCGCGGTCCTTGATCGGAGGGACGCCCAGCGTCTGCGCAGAGCGGTGACCGGAAAGTGCATGAGCACTTGCGGCCTCTTCACGGGAAACGAGATACGGCGCATGGTCCATGCGTGACGCACTCCACACCACCATGCTTACGTTAAAGGCAGATAGAGGAACGCCCCTGCGGAGCACTACACCCAGCTAACAGGGGCGTGCCCGAGAATCGCGCAACCCCGTGGCACGACCGGCATGGCAGCCGGCGTGCACGCGGCGACTCCTCCCCCAACCGCACGGCCTCCACATGGATCTGTTCGCCTGGCTCGCGTTCGGCTGCTACCTGTTGGCGTTCTTCATTGTCTCGCTGTTTGCTGCGGCCTATCTGAAACGTTCCGACTTCATGCCCTACCACGCGCAGGCCGTGGGCATGTCGTGGGCGGAGATCGAACCGCGCATGCAGGTGCTGCTGATGGCACTCATCCGCGTGGTCGGCGCCGGGTGGATCGCACTGGCCGGTGCCGGCGTGATGCTGGCCTGGTTGATCTTCTTCGGTGGTCACTTCGCGCTGCCACAGCTGCTGGCGTTCCAGTTGTTCTGCCTGGTCGCCACCGCGCCCCCGGTGCTGGTCGCCTCCGGCGTGCGGCGACGCACCGGTGCGCGTACCCCGGTATCCACCGGCGCGGTCGTGGTGCTGCTGTCGCTCCTCGGCCTCGCGCTGGCCGTGCTGTCACTGTCCCGGTGAGTTCCCTTGCCCCCTCCCCACGAGGCTCCGCCATGAACCCCGAATCGATCTTCTACAGCGTGGTCAACGGTAATCTTCCACGTTCCCAGGCCGGCACCCTGCTCGGCTGGCGCTTCGTCGGCTATGACGATGCACTGCGTCGCATCCAGGTCGAGTTCGACGCCGGGACGGTGCTCACCAATCCGATGGGCAACGTGCAGGGCGGATTCCTGTCAGCGATGCTGGACGACTGCATGGGGCCGGCGATCTACGCCACCCTGCCAGCCAACCGCATCGCGGTCACGGTGGAATCCAAGACCAGTTTCGTCAACCCGGCACGGCCGGGGCGGATCATCGGCTGGGGCGAAGTCGAGCACAGCAAGGGCAGCATCGCCTTCACCCGTGGCTGGCTGACTGACCCGGCCGGCAAGGTACTGGCCACCGCCAGCGCCACCTTCCGGGTGGGTGCGCTGCGCTGGCGCGGTCTCTCGGTGCCGCGTCCCATCGCGAGGCGGATGATCGCGCGCACGCTGCGGCGCGTGCATGCGCGCATCGGTTGATGCGTATCCTCAACGTGCGTTGCGGCCGCCGCCGGCCACCCGCACGCGGTCGCGGCCCTGCGCCTTGGCCTGGTACATGGCCGCGTCGGCAGCACGCAGCAGGGTGCGCCAGCCCAGCGCATCGGTGCCCCCCTCGGCTACGCCGAAGCTGGCAGTGACCCGCAGTACGTTGCCTCCGGCCAGTGCGATGTCCAGCTGCCGCATGGCCACGCGCAGCGACTCGGCCAACTGGCGGCCGCCGGCCAGATCGCCGTCGGCGAGCAGCACCAGGAATTCCTCGCCACCGTAGCGGGCGATGCTGTCGCTGCGGCGCAGGTGGCGCTGCAGCAGCTGTGCCACCTGCACCAGCACCTGGTCGCCAGCAGCATGCCCATGGCCATCGTTGATGGCCTTGAAGCGATCGATGTCAAGCAGGATCACCACCGCGCTGGTGCCACCGTCGGCATGGCGCTGCTGCACCCTCTGGTCCAGCGCGCGCCGGTTCAACAACCCGGTCAGTTCATCGGTGCCGGCCAGCTGGCGCAGCTCGCTGGTCAACGCCGAGCGCTCGCGCGACTTCTCGCGCAGCACTTCGATGGCATCGAACAGGCGCTGCATCTCGGCCAGCGGGTGGGTCACGTGCTGTTCCGGGCCGGGCGCTTCCGAGGCGATCTGGATCACCTGCTTCTGTGCCTGCAGCAGCGGCCGCAGCATCTGCAGATGGGCAATGCGCAGCGCCACGCCGAGCACCACCAGCGTGCCAAGCACGGTCGCCACCAGCACCACCAGGCGCGTGGCTTCGCGGTTGCGGGTGCGCTCGAAACGGGCGATGGACACGCTCAGGTAACCGTCACGCAGCGCTTCCAGCGACCGCAGGGTCGGTACGTAGCGCGTGGTGAACTCGGCGGCGGTCCACGGCGGCGGCACGCCACGCCGTCCATCTTCGATCAGCTGTTCGATCATCGGCAGCGATTCGCCGAAGAACTGGCGGCGTGCCATGTCCCAATGCCAGGACAGCGTCGGATCGCTGCGGAACACGGCTTCATGGCTGCCTGCCAGCCGCCACAGTTCCAGCAGGCGGCCTTCGGTCTGCAATGCCGCCCGCACCTGTTCGTCACGCCAGGCCCCCGGTACCGCCACCGGCGCCATCACGTTCGAGGCCAGGCGGCCGCCATGCTCGCGCAGGTCGATCAGCACCTGGCCCTGCATCGCCGGGATCGCCGCTTCGCGGTCGGCACTGACCAGCACGCTGATCTGCGCCGAGGTCAGCACGTGCAGGCGATCGACCACGGCGAACATGCTGCTGATCGCGCGCTCCACGTCTTCCACCCGGCGCACTTCGTGCGGCTGTGCCGCCACCTGGTCCACCGCGGCCCGCGCCGACTGCAGGCGACGTTGCGCGTCGGCCAGCAGCCCATGTTCGTCGACCACGCCCGGATCGGCCTTGAACACGGTGTCCAGTTGCAGCAGGGCGGTGTCGACCCGCTTGCGCGCAACCGCCAGCTGCGCGGCCAGCCGCGCCTGTTCGGCCGCATCGGCCGTATTGACTCCCAGCAGGCTGTTGGCTGGGCCGCGCTCGGCCGACACCCGGTTGGCCAGGTCGAAGGTCTGCTGCAGTCGGCGCAGGCTGACCAGGTTGTCCTCGGCAGCGGTGAAGCGCAGCGTGCCCTGCACCAGTGCGATGGCCATCAGCGGCAGCGTACAGACTACGAACAGCCCGGCCAGGATCCAGACCCAGGTCCGCAATCCGATGGGCGACGCCTTGCGGGCCATGCACATTTCCCCTGTCGTGCGGAACACTGTAGCGGCCGCCTGCACAGGCGCCAAGCCGCTAGCGGGCCAACCGTGGCCGTCGGTACACCGTGCCCGCCGCGAACGCACCGACAAGGCCGCGCGGACGCTCGAATCGGGACAAATACGTCATGCCCCGCCGCGTCAGATCCAGCGCTGGTCGACCAGTTCGCGCTTCACGTAGGCATAGAACACCGGCGCGGCGACCAGGCCCGGCAGGCCGAAGGCCGCCTCCATCACCAGCATGGCCAGCAGCAGCTCCCAGGCCCGCGCCTGGATTTCGCCACCGACAATGCGCGCGTTGAGGAAGTACTCCAGCTTGTGGATCACGATCAGGTACAGCAGCGCCGCCACCGCCACATAGAACGAGACCGACAGTGCGACGATGGTGATGATCGTGTTGGAGATGATGTTGCCCACCACCGGCAGCAGGCCGGCCAGGAAGGTGATCAGCACCAGGGTCTTGGACAGCGGCAGGTGCACGCCGAACAACGGCAGCACGCCCAGCAGGAAGATCGCGGTGAACACGGTGTTCAGCAGCGAGATCTTCACCTGCGCGAACACCACCTGGCGGAACGCGGTGGCCAGGCGGCTGGTGCGCCCGATCAGCTCCTGCGCCAGCGGACCCATCTTCGGCAGCGGCAGTTCGTCATACAGTGCGATCATCGCACCCAGCACCATGCCGATCAGCACGCGCACACCCACCTGGACCACCGAGGTACCGGCCACGCCCAGCTGGCGCTGATGCTCGGCGGCCCAGTCGTTCAGCGCCGCGCGCAGCGCCGGCATGTCCTCGGGGATGTAGGGTTGCAGCAGCGCCGGTACCTGATGCCGCGAGGTGTTGAGGATCTCCATCAGGCGCGCCAGCAATGCGTCCGGGCCGCCGGTCTCGTTGCGGAAGAACGAGGCCACGCCGATCCCGGCCAGCACCAGCGCACTGATGATGATCGCCGACAGCACGATCACGGCGATCGCCCGTGCGCGTCCCGGCGGCAGCCTGCCTTCCACGGTGGAAGCCAGCAGGTGGGTCAGCTGGAACACCAGCAGGCCGGACAGAAGGGTGACCACCAGGCCCAGTTTCAGCGCCAGCCACATGCCCAGCAGCATCATCAGCCACGCCGCGATCCTTGGAATGGGGGGCTTGGGCTGGGCAACGAGAGCGTCTTGCATGGGAGCGCGTCCGGGCGGGGTGGCCCATGGTAGAGGATTGGCGTGCTGATTCCGCGTGCAGGATGAATGGGCATTTCATCCTCGTTCGGCGGCAGCCGTGCCGTCCCCACGCGCGCTCACTCGCCATAGCTGGCGGTGTTCTTGCCCTGGCGCTTGGCGTGGTACAGCGCGCGGTCGGCCAGTGCCAACCAGTCCTCGACACTGCCGCCACGCGGCGTGGCCGCAATGCCGATACTGACGCTGAATTCCACACCCGGCGTGGCCTGCCGCGCGGCCTCGAGCAGGTGCAGGCGCACCCGCTCGGCCACGTGCATCGCGTCAACAGGCGTGCAGTCGCGCAGCAGCACGACGAACTCATCGCCCCCGAGCCGCGCGGGCGTATCACCGGGCCGGGCAACGGTGCGCAATGTCGCCGCGATATGCCGCAGCACCTCGTCACCGGCGCGGTGGCCATGCGAGTCATTGATGCGCTTGAAGTCGTCCACATCGAGCATCAGCAGGCAGGCAAACCCGCCCTGGCCCTGTGCCCGGTCCAGCGCCTGCTGCGCACGCAGGATCAGGAAGCCACGATTGGCCAGTTCGACCAGCGGGTCCATCCGGCTGAGACGTTGCAGCTGGCGGTTCTGCGATTTGACCCGGCGCGCCAGCTGCCAGCTGAGAATGCTCAGGCCGATGCCATACACGAACAGGAACGGGACACTCAGCACGATCGTGCGCTGCGAGGTGACCGGCTGGTAAGGGAAGCCGAGCGCCCACCAGGTGAGCGCGAAGCCCAGCATCAGGGCCAGCGTGGCGCGCATCGCCAGGCGAACGCCACCGGCAGCGATCTTGTCGGCCACCAGCAGTGCGGCGAACAGTGCACTGGGCACCGCGCTCAACGCCATGAAGGCGATCCAGCCACCACCGAAAAAGGAGTCGGCCACCATGCAGCGGAACTGGACGAGCGCGGGCTGGCCGGAGCGCTGGGTCAGCATCAATGCCAGCGCAGGCCACGCCAGCGCGTTGAGCAGCAGCAGGACCCACGCCAGCGGCCCATCGTGGCGCTCGAGGATGATCGAAGCGATGGGGATTGCCCCCAGTCCATTGCCGACGAAACGCATCCAGCCGATGCGACGTGCCGCGCCAATGCCTTCGACCGCGCCTTCCGCCGAATCGGTGAAGAATGGCATTGCCCCCCCTTGCGCGATCGCACCTGCTGCCACGGCCCTTGCCGGGCTGCCTGCGATGAGTCTGACAGCTTTGCGTCAATTCGGGATCAAGGTCGCGGCACGACGCGCGGGCCGGCCGCCCTGCTCCGACTGCCCTGCCTCGCCTGCGCTACCACCGAGGCGCCGCTGTCGAACCGCGCAGCATGAAGCTGAACTCCAGCGTCTGCTGAAGCGGTACATCGACCTGTTCGATGATGGCGAGCAGCAGGTTGACCGCGCGCTCGCCGATTTCACGCATCGGCTGCCGGATGGTCGTCAGCGGCGGGGTGAGATAACGCGAAGAGGCCAGGTCGTCGAAGCCGACGATGGAGAGCGCTTCCGGAACGCGGATGCCCCGGTCGCGACAGGCCGCCAGTGCCCCCAGTGCCATCTGGTCGCTGAAGCAGAACACCGCGGTCGGCACGGGCGTGCCGTCCAGCAGCGCCATCACCGCCGCATGCCCGGACTCAACGGAAAAGTCCCCGGGCACGATGCTCAGCTGGCGCAGGCGACCCCGCGCCTTGCCGGCGGCCCGGACCCCTTCCAGCCGCTGCTGGTGCAGGGGGTTGTCAGGTGGCCCGCCGACCACGGCGATCCGTTCGTGCCCCAGGCCGTACAGGTGCTCCATCACCGCGCGTGCGGCGGCCGCGTTGTCGATATGGACGCTGGGGATGCCCAGTGCGGGGTCGAACTCACATCCATTGACCACCGGCGCAGCTGCACCGCGCTGCTCGACGATTTCGCGCGCGGTCGGTGGCAGGCGATGGCCCAGCACGATCATGCCGTCGGCCTCGTTGCGCCGGAGCATCTGTGCGTAGCGCTCCTCACGATCGGGTTGATGCTGGGTATCGCCCAGCAGAACCGCGTAGCCGACCGCCTGCGCGGCCTCCTCCGCACCCTGCAGGATCTGTGCGAAGAACGGATTGGCGATGTCCGGGACGGTGACCAGGATCTTGCCGCTGCGCTGGGTCTTGAGCGTGCGGGCCACCGTGTTGGGCACATAGCCCAATGCGGCGGCGGCCTGCTCGATGCGCGCACGGGTGGCCGGCAGCACCTTGTCCGGCCGGGAAAGCGCCCGTGACACCGTGCCTGCGGAGACGCCGACGTGCCTGGCGATGTCGTAGATGGTGGCCATGGCGTTAGTTCTCCTGTCCGCTGTGCAGTGCACAACAGGTCCTGCGTGCGCCCCTGCTAGGATAATGCAATCGATTGCATCGAGGGCGAATCACGTTGAAGACGCTCAAGGGTCCAGCGCTGTTCCTGGCGCAGTTCATCGGCGACACAGCTCCTTTTGATCGGCTGGACACGCTGGCCGGGTGGGCCGCGGGTCTGGGCTATTCTGGCGTACAAGTTCCCACCTCCGCGCCCCACCTGTTCGATCTGGCCGAGGCGGCGCGCAGCCAGGCGTACTGCGACGATGTTGCCGGCATGCTGGCCGGGTACGGCCTGCAGATCACCGAACTGTCGACGCATCTGCAGGGGCAGCTGGTCGCGGTCCATCCCGCCTACGACAGCCTGTTCGACGGATTCGCACCCGTAGACGTGCGCGGCAACCCGCCCGCGCGCCAGGCTTGGGCCGTGGAGCAGCTGCGGCTCGCCGCGCAGGCCAGCCAGCGCCTGGGGCTGACCGCGCACGCCACGTTCTCCGGTGCGCTGGCCTGGCCCTACTTCTATCCGTGGCCGCAGCGCCCGCCGGGCCTGGTGGAAGAAGCCTTCGCCGAACTCGGCCGCCGCTGGCGCCCGATCCTGGATGTGTTCGATGCCTGCGGCGTGGACCTGTGCTTCGAGATCCACCCGGGCGAGGACCTGCATGACGGTGCGACATTCGAGCGCTTCCTCGATGAGGTCGACCATCATCCCCGCGCGAAGATCCTGTACGACCCCAGCCACCTGCTGCTGCAGCAGATGGATTACCTCGGTTTCATCGACCGTTACCACGCCCGCATCGGCATCTTCCACGTCAAGGACGCGGAGTATCGCCCCAGCGCGCGCAGCGGCGTGTATGGCGGCTACCAGGACTGGATCGATCGTCCGGGCCGGTTCCGCTCACCCGGTGACGGCCAGATCGACTTCAAGGCGATCTTCTCGAAGTTCGCCCAGTACGACTTCCCCGGCTGGGCGGTGCTGGAGTGGGAGTGCTGCCTGAAACACCCGGAGGACGGCGCGCGCGAGGGTGCCGCCTTCATCCGCGATCACATCATCCATGTAACCGAACGCGCCTTCGACGACTTTGCCGGGAGCGCCACGGACGCTGGATCACTGCGCCGCATGCTGGGAATCTGAGCCACGACCGCCCCGGGAGGGCAAGCCATGACGCACGCCATGTCGCGCCTGGGCGCGATGATGTTTCTGCAGTTCTTCATCTGGGGGGCGTGGTTCGTCACCCTGGGTACCTACCTGGTACAGGGCCCGCTGCAGGCCAGCGCAAGCCAGGTGGCAACGGCGTTCCTCAGCCAGTCCATCGGCGCCATCGTGGCGCCGTTCCTGGTCGGCCTGATCGCAGACCGCTACTTCGCGGCGCAGCGCATCCTGGCGGTGCTGCACCTGGCCGGCGCGGTGCTGATGTGCCTGGCGTCCACCGCCACCAGTTTCAGCGTGTTTTCCGCGTGCGTCATGGGCTACATGCTCCTGTTCATGCCGACGCTGGCACTGGCCAACAGCGTCGCCATGCGGCACATGCAATCGCCGGAGAAGCAGTTCCCGCTGGTACGCGTGGCCGGCAGCGTCGGCTGGATCGTTGCAGGCGTGCTGATCGGCTGGCTGGGCTGGGAACAGGCGCATCGGCTTGAACTGACCTTCCGCATGGCCGCATTGGCATCGCTGGTGCTGGGCCTGTATGCGTTCACCCTGCCGCACACGCCGCCACTGGCGCAGCAGCGCGATGCCGGGCTGGGACAGATCCTGGGGCTGGATTCACTGCGGTTGCTGAAGTCGCGCGCCTACCTGGTGTTCTTCCTGGCTTCCATCGCCATCTGCATCCCACTGTCGTTCTACTACAACTTCACCAATCCGTATCTCAACGACCTGGGCGTGCAGGGCGCGGCCGGCCTGCAGTCGCTGGGCCAGGTGTCCGAAGTGCTGCTGATGCTGGCCATGCCGTTCCTGTTCGTGCGGCTGGGGGTGAAGACCATGCTGGCGGTCGGCATGGCAGCCTGGGTCGTGCGCTACGCGCTGTTCGCCTTCGGCGATGCGGGCAGTGGCTTCTCCCTGCTTGTGATCGGCATCGTACTGCATGGCATCTGCTACGACTTCTTCTTCGTCACCGGCCAGATCTACACCGATGCCCACGCCGGCCCCGCCGCGCGCAGCAGCGCGCAGGGCTTCATCACCCTGGCCACCTATGGCGTGGGCATGCTGATCGGCACCTTCCTGTCCGGCGCGGTAGTGGAGCACTTCACCACCGAGGCCGGCCCCGATTGGCAGCAGATCTGGCTGTTCCCGGCCGGCGTTGCACTGGTGGTGCTGATCGCCTTCCTGCTGCTGTTCCGCGACCGCCCGGTAGCGGCGGCCGCGTCGTCCACACCCTGAGGAGACCGGCCGATGCCCCTGCTTGGAATCGCCATCGTTGGTACCGGCATGATCGGCGCGGTGCATCGCCGCGCGGCACTGCTGGCTGGCGCCGAGGTGCGCGGCGTGGCCGCCTCGTCGCCGCAGCGCGCGCGCGAGGTGGCGCATGCGTGGAATGTCCCGCGCGCCTATCGCGATATCGAGGACGTCGTCGCTGATCCCCAGGTACAGGTCGTGCACATCTGCACGCCCAACCACCTGCACCGCGCGATGGCGCAGGCCGCACTGGACGCCGGCAAGCACGTGATCTGCGAGAAACCGTTGGCGACGACGCTGGACGATGCGCAGGCGCTGGCGGCGCTGGCCGCCTCGACCGGACTGGTCGCCACCGTCCCCTTCGTCTACCGCTACCACCCGGTGGTCCGCGAGGCACGCGCACGCATCGCGCAGGGCGATCTGGGGCCACTGCACCTGATCCATGGCAGCTACCTGCAGGACTGGCTGCTGGACCCGGCCAGCAACAACTGGCGGGTTGACCCTGCACTGGGTGGCACATCGCGCGTGTTCGCTGACATCGGGTCGCACTGGTGCGACCTGGTTGAATGGGTCAGCGGCGAGTGCTTCGCCGAAGTGAACGCGGCGTTTGCCACGGTGATCCCCGAGCGCAGCGCAACCACCTCCCAGAGTTTCAGCACGCCGGCGACAGACGGCGCAAAGCAAGCGGTCGAGAGCGAGGACGTGGCCGCAGCGATGTTCAGGACCGGCGCGGGCACGCTGGCGTCATTGACGGTCAGCCAGGTCTCGGCCGGACGCCACAACCGGCTCTGGTTCGAGATCGACGGCGCCAACGCCAGCGTGGCGTTCAACCAGGAGGATGCCGAGCGGCTGTGGATCGGCCTGCCCGAGCAGCGCGAGGAAATCTTCGTACGCGGCCCGGGCGCCGGCAGTGCCGAACAACGCCGGTTGTCGCCGCTGCCAGCGGGGCACGCGCAGGGCTACGGGCAGTGCTTCGAAGCGTTCGTGGCCGACACCTATCGCGCCATTGAAGGCGAGCGGCCGCAGGGCCTGCCCACCTTCGAAGACGGCCTGCGCTCGGCGCAGATCGTTGATCGTGTCATTGCATCGGCCAGGTCACGCACCTGGACCACCATCGGTTGAATCCCGGGAGGATCTGTTGATGAACATCCCTGTCCGTAGAACTGCAACCCTCGTCCTGCTGCTGCTTGCAGTCCTGCCCGCCTTCGCAGGAAACACAGCCGGTGCGCAGAAGCCCATCGCCGTGCAGATGTACACGCTGCGCAACGCCGGCCCGCTTGACCAACAGCTGAAGATCGTCCACGACGCGGGCGTGCGTGCGGTGGAGACCGTCGGTACGCAGAATGCAAGCGCTGCGGAGCTGAAACAGTTGCTGGACCGTTACTCGATCAAAGCGGTTTCGTCGCACGTTCAGCTGGCCGAGCTGCGCGACAACCTGGATGCCGTGGTGGCCTTCAACCGCTCGATTGGCAACAGCACGCTGGTGGTGCCCTATCTGGACCAGAAGGACCGTCCGCGCGATGCCGCCGGCTGGACCGCGTTGGGCCGGCAGCTGGGCCGGATTGCCAGGCAGGTGCGCGGCAAGGGGATGCAGCTGGCCTATCACAACCACGACTTCGAGCTGGTCGACTTCAATGGCAGGACCGGACTGGAGCTGCTGTTCGACGCCGCCGGCCCCGAGCTGCAGACCGAACTGGACCTGGCCTGGGTCGCGCGCGCGGGCCTGGACCCGGCCGTGATGCTTGGCAAGTTCCGCGGCCACATATTTGCGGTACACGCCAAGGACAATGCGCCCAAGGGCGAGGCCGAAGACGAAGGTGGATTCGCTGCGGTCGGCCAGGGCGTGCTGGACTGGGACGCGATCCTGCCGGCCGCCGCCACCGCTGGCGTGCAGTGGTACATCGTCGAACACGACCAGCCACGCGACCCGGCCAAGGTCATCCAGGCCGGCGCGGACTACCTGCGTGAACACCTGACCACCAACCTGCCCACCCGTGCCCACCGCTGACGCATCAAGGAGCCCCACATGAAAATGATCCTGGCAGTGGCCGTGGCCCTGGGCGGCATGAACGTTGCGACGGCAGCGTGGGCCAAGGACGACCCGGCCGCCGGCGCGAAACTCTACGCCCAGCACTGCACCGCCTGCCACGGTGCTGAACGCACCGGTGTACCGCCGACGTTCCCGGCGCTCACCGATGTCGGCAAGCGGCTGCAGCCCGCCCAGGTCAAGGACAGGATCAGGAAGGGCGGCGGTCTGATGCCCCCCTTCCCGCAGCTGTCACAGCAGGAGATCGATGACATCGCCAGCTACCTGGCGAAGTAGCGGGTGGGCGCTACAGCTCGCGCACCCAGATGTTGCGGTAGCTGACCTTGGAGTCATGTTCCTGCAGATACAGCGGCGCGCACCCATGCGGTGCGTACGAAGGCGCACCGATGTATTCGGTCCTGCCCGCCAGCACGGTGTCGTCCTGTACCAGCACGCCGTTGTGCAGCACGGTGATCCGTGCGGGCGACGTCAGGCCGCCGCCCGGCGAGAAGCGCGGGGCCTTCCAGAGGATGTCGTAGACCTGCCACTGGCCCGGTGCGCGCGAGGCGTTCACCCGTGGCATGGCCTGCTTGTAGATCGAACCCGCCTGGCCATTGGCGTAGGTCGGGTTGTGGTAGCTGTCGAGTACCTGCAACTCATAGAGTCCCTGCAGGAAGATCCCGCTGTTGCCCCGGTTCTGGCCGTCGAAGCCCTTCGTTTCGGCGGGCGTACGCCATTCGACATGCAGCTGGACATCGCAGAAGGGTTGCCGGGTACGGATGCCCTTGCTGCCCGGAACAACCGTCATGGCGCCTCCGGCAACCTTCCAGGGCACGCGGCCACCCTGCTCCGATTCCCACGCGGAGAGATCCTTGCCATCGAACAGCACGATCGCATCGGACGGTGCCTTGCCGGGTGGCGTTGCCACGGTCGCGGGCACAGGGGTCCACACTTCCGTCTTCTTCGGGTCACGCACAGCGTCGGCACTGTCCTGTGCGAACGCAGATGCAGCGGCCAGCAGGCCGGCGGTGATCAACGCAGGGCGGATCATCAGGTTGGTGTCCATCAGCTGGTTCCCCAGGCAGGTGTGCCGGGGACATAGGCGAGGTCACCGTCGTAGCGCCCCGGCACGGCGACGTACTGCAGCACCCCGGTCGCACCGACCTTGGAGGTGAAGAAGCCGAAGATGGCCAGCTGCTTGATCATCGTGAAGTAATGCGGCATGGCTTCGCCCTCTTCGGGCGTTCCAGTTTCGGTCACGTCTGCATTGCGCGCCTTGGCTTCGGCATCCAGTGTACGCAGCAATCCGGTGCGCGCCTCCGCCGTGAGCGACACGAAGCGGCCACCGGCGCGCTTGTCGATGTCCGCCAGCCCGGCGCGGAACACCGCCTGCTGCCTGGCGGTGTAGCAGTCGCTGACGAACGTCGCCATGAACGCACCGGCGCCCGCGTCCTTCGCCCCGGGTGTCCGGGTCCGCGGCAGGATGGTCTCGGCGATCTCGTCCAGCGTGCTGATTTCGGCATCGGAGAACGCGGCCATCGCCCCGGCCGCTGGCGCTTTGCCCTGCACCAGCGCAGGCAGGCCGACCATGGCCGCACCGGTGGCGGCGACGATCATCTTCAGCAGTTCGCGGCGATCCATCACAGGTTCCCCGCTTTCAGTTCGCGTACCGCGTGGTCGGCCGCGCGCGCGGTCAGCGCCATGTAGGTCAGCGACGGATTCACGCAGGCGCTGGAGGTCATGCAGGCACCGTCGGTGACGTACACATTGGGGGCATCCCAGACCTGGTTGTGCGCGTTCAATACCGAGCTCTTCCGGTCCCGTCCCATACGCGCAGTCCCCATCTCATGGATGCCCTTGCCCGGGGCGTAGTCGTTGTCGTGCATCTTCACGTCCTTGACCCCGGCCGCCTCCAGCATTTCGGCAGCATCGGCGGCCATGTCCTTGCGCATCGCCAGTTCGTTGGCGCGCATGGACACGTCCATCGCCAGCACCGGCAGCCCCCACTTGTCCTTGCGCTCGCGGTCCAGGCGGATCGTGTTGTCGTGGTGCGGCAGCATCTCACCGAACCCGGTCATGCCGATGCGCCAGTCACCGGGCACGGTCAGCGCTTCCTTCAGGTCGGCACCGATGTTCAGCTCGGCGATCTCGCGCGACCAGCCGGTGCGGCTGGCACCGCCCTGGTAGCCGAATCCGCGCAGGTAGCCACGCTTGTCGGCGGCGACATTGCGGAACCGCGGAATGTAGAAGCCGCACGGACGGCGGCCGAAGTAGTACTTGTCTTCGTAGCCCTCGACCCGGCCCGAGGCGCCCGCACCGAAATGATGGTCCATCACGTTGTGCCCCAGCTCGCCCGACGAAGACCCCAGCCCCCCCTCCCAGACATCGGTGGCCGAGTTCATCAGCAGCCAGGTCGAGTTGAAGGACGATGCGTTGAGGAAGATGACCTTGGCCGTGTACTGATAGGTCTGCCCGGTCTCGGCGTCGATGACCTCCACGCCACGCGCGCGCTTGCGATCCTTGTCGTAGAGCACTTCCTTGACGATCGAGAACGGGCGCAGGGTCAGGTTGCCGGTTTTCATCGCCGCTGGCAGCGTCGCCGCCTGGGTCGAGAAGTAGGCACCGAAGGGACAGCCCAGAATGCACTTGTTGCGATACTGGCAGTTCACGCGCCCCTGCTCGGGCATCGGCTGGGTGATGTTGGCCGTGCGCGAGTGGATCATGTGCCGCGTGCCGCCAAAAGCCTTCCTGATCCGCGCGGCCACGTCCTTCTCGACGATGTTCAACGGGATCGGCGGCAGGAACTCACCATCCGGCAGCACGTCCAGTCCCTCGCGCGTGCCGGCGATGCCGGCGAACTTTTCCACATGGTCGTACCACGGCGCGATGTCGGCATAGCGGATCGGCCAATCGGTGGCGATGCCCTCCATGAGGTTCGCCTCGAAATCCAGGTCGGAGAAGCGGTAGCTCTGACGGCCCCACAACAGCGAACGGCCACCGACGTGGTAGCCGCGGAACCAGTCGAAACGCTTGGTTTCGATGTAGGGTGAGTCCTGCTCGTTGGCCCACATTCCTTCCAGGTTCTCGGCGAGGCCGTAGTCGCGCATCAGCACCGGAAAAGCGGCCTTCATCGCCTGCGTCGGCCGGTTGCGATGCGGGAAGTCCCACGCTTCCTTCATCGCATTGACGTAGTCCTTGACGTGCTCGATGTTGCGCCCGCGTTCCAGCATCAGGACCTTCAGGCCCTTCTCGGTCAGCTCCTTCGCTGCCCAGCCGCCACTGATTCCCGAGCCAACAACAATGGCGTCGTAGTGATTATCTGCCATGGGTCTCTCACCTGGGTGGATATCGTTTCAGACGTCGCAGAGGCGGATCGCCTCGCGCAATGAAGCAACGGGATCGGGCGCGGCAGGCATGAACTCCTGCGCCAGATACCCCTTGAAACCGGTGTCGCGGATCGCGCGGCAGATGGCCGGATAGTTGAGCTCCTGCTGGTCTCCGATCTCGTTCCGGCCGGGCACGCCTGCGGTGTGGTAGTGCTTGAAACAGGCATGGTGTTTTCCGATGGTGGCGATGATGTCGCCCTCCATGATCTGCATGTGGTAGATGTCGTAGAGCAGGCCGAAATTGTCCGAGCCGAGCCGCTGGCACAGCTCCACGCCCCATGCGGAGTGGCAGCACAGGTAGTCGCGATGGTCGACCCTGGAGTTCAGCAGTTCCATCACCAGCACGACGCCGCGCTTCTCGGCATGCCCGAGGACGCGCTTGAGGCCGGCCTCGGCATTGGCCATGCCGTCGTGGGGGTCCATGCCATTGCGGTTGCCGGAGAAGCAGATGAGGTTGCGGTAGCCGGCATCGGCGACCAGGTCGATGTGCCGCGTGTAGCGCTCCACCAGTTGGTCGTGGAACTCGCGGCCGGCGAAACCCTTGGTCAGGCCCAGCTCCGCGCCGTTGCACATCGAGCTGTAGACGCCGTGGGCCTTCAGCGTGGGCCAGTGTTCGGGACCGACCAGGTCGATCGCGGCGAAACCGATGTCCTTCACCGTCGCGCAGAGCTGGGCAACCGACAGCTGCGGGAAGGTCCAACGGGCGACGGCCTGCTTCAGGTTTCCTTTGAGGGGGGCATCGGCGGCGAATGCAGGGAGCACACCTGCAGCCCCCAGGCCAATGCCGCCGGCAACCGCAAGACGTAGCGCGTCGCGTCGCGTGATGCCCATCGCCGGGGCCGGTCTGATCGAATGGATGGACATCCACCTGCCGGCCTCCCAACCGACATCAAACACTGAGGATTCACTGCAATGCAATCGATTGCACCATAGGGGAGGAATTTGTGTGTTTGCAAGTCGCAGTGCACGAAAATCAATGCTGCGAGGCACAACTCCGCAGCCGACCTGGAAAACAAAAGCCCCGCGTGAGCGAGGCTTTCCTTCTGGCGGTGGAAGCAGGACGACGCCTGTTGGCTACAGCGTCGAAATCGTGCCGCCGTCGATCCGATACTCCGTTCCGGCAATCGACGCCGACCGGGGAGACGCCAGGAACACAATCAGATCGGCCACCTCCTGCGGTGCCGCGGGCCGTCCCACCGGGATCCCCCCGAGCCAGTCCATGACCAGCCTCTTGCCACCTTCATAATCGGTTCCCGCTTCTGCCGCGATCCGCTCTGCAAATTCCCGGGATGCTTCTGTCTCGATCCAGCCCGGCGCTACGCTCAACACCCGCACGCCCTTGGGGGTGACCTCTCGTGAAAGCGACTTGCTGTAGGTCGTGAGTGCCGCTTTGGCGGCGGCATACGCGGTGGTGGACTCCGGCAGAGGCAGCATGCGCTGGATCGAACTGACGTGGATGATCACGCCAGCGCGCTGCGAGAGCATGGATGGCAGCAAGGCACGATCCAGACGGACCGCCGGCATCAGATTCAGGTTCAGCTCGGCAAGCCAGTGCGCATCACTGATCGCTGCGAAGCCGCCGCCAGGTGTCTTTGATCCCCCCAGCACATTGACCAGGATGTCTGCGCTGCCCCATGCCTGCAGCACGGCGTGGGCGAAAATGCCGGTGCCCTCGGCCGTCGACAGATCGGCGGCTACGTAGGCGACTCCTTCCACCGGGCGTGCCGGCAGGCTGCGCGCCGACGTCATCACCCTGGCCCCGGCCTCGGCAAGGGTCCTGACCACGGCCGCCCCCACACCGGCCGTGCCGCCGGTCACCACGGCCCGCAGGCCACCGAGTTGAAGATCGAAGCTCATGCGGTGATCTCCAGCGATGCGATCAGGCCCCGTTCCAGTTCGAAACGGTAGCTCAGCAGAATCGGACTGCCGGGGAAGTTGCCGCTCACGATGGCACGGACAACGTGGTGTTTCCCCTGCCGTTCGATGGCGCTCGGCACGCTGGTGGCGCTGTATTTGGCGGATGCCTCGGCCAGGAAGGCTTTGATGGCGTCGACGCCGACGAGGGTGTGCCCGTCGTCCTTCAGCACAGCCTGGGCGGCAAAACAACGCGCCAGCACTTCGGGGTCATGTTCGGCCGCGAAGTACGCGGCGATGGGTTCTGGGAGAGTCAACGCATTCATTCCTGGCTCCTGCAGTGGTGAGGCGCTCAGGATGTGCACGCAGGTCGGTTAAGTGAATGCCCTATAATCCGAATGGGTTATGTCAAGAATCTTACATAATGCGCGGATCCGAGTTCGCTGAACTGAAGGCCTTCGTGGCGGTAGTGGAACGTCAGAGCTTCGCGCGGGCGGCGGAACATCTGGGGGTATCGCCCTCGGCCCTGAGCCAGACCATCCGTCAACTGGAAGGCCGTCTCGGCACCCGCCTTCTGAATCGCACAACACGAAGCGTGGCACCCTCGGCAAGTGGCGGACGACTGTACGCGCGCATCGCGCCGCTGTTCCAGGAGTTGGCGGTAGCGGTCGCTGAAACCAGCGAAGCGAGCGGACGGATCAACGGGACCCTGCGGATCAATACGCTGGGCATCGCCGCAAGAACACTGATTGCCCCGCGGCTTGCCCGCTTCCACCAGGCCTACCCTGATGTCGTTGTCGACATCGTGGTCGACGACGCGCTCAGCGACATCGTCAGTGGGCGGTTTGATGCAGGCATCCGCGTGGGTGGGCAGCTCGAGAAGGATATGGTGGCCATCCGCCTCACTCCCGACCTGAACATGGTGGCCGTGGCGTCACCGGATTACCTCGCACGCCGTGGAACGCCGCGAACTCCGGCGGACCTGCAGGATCACGCCTGCATCAACTGGCGGCTGCAGAGTGACGGCAGGCAGTACCGATGGGAGTTCAAGAAGCGAGGCCGCCACCTGGAGGTCGCCGTGGACGGTCCTGTCGTCACCAATCACGCTGACGTCGGGATTGCGGCGGCACTGGCCGGCCTCGGAATCGCCTATCACTTCGAGCAGGATCGCGTGGGGGAACTGCTGGCCCAGGGATTGCTGGTGCGGGTACTGGCGGATTGGTCGGTCTCGCGCCCCGGGCTTTTTCTCTACTACCCGAACAGGCGGCACCGCCCCGCCCTGCTGGGTGCGTTCATTGATTGCCTGCTGGACCAGGGCGTGTTCGGTAATCGGTGACAACATCGAGGAACGTCCGCATCGGCCGCCGCCGGACAACAGGATCCCGGCAGTGCCTCAAGAACGACATGGGCCCCAGGCAGGCATGCCAGGAGCCCTTGTCGGGATGCACCGAAGATGCGCTTAGAACGGTTGTGCACACATGTTGTGCATACCTCATTACTAGGCATCTCTCTAAAACACTGCCTTTCTAGGAACTCATTCACCATGGATAGCACCATTTATTCTACCAAATGGAAAATTTGGGTGAGAAAGAGTGCCCACTGACCTCAATCCTATATTTTTCTCAACACTTCAGAGGGGGACGCTATGACTCTCCTTGCCCGAACTCGGTACGGGCCGCCCGCAGCACGCGAGCCGGTTCAGAGCTGAGGGCTTCGGCAGGTGGCATGCCGTTGAGCAGAGCGTGCGGTGAGAGAAACCACTCTGCCTCACGCCATCCGGTGCTGTGAAGTTGCCCGTACGGCTCGATCTCGAAATGACCGATTGCACGCAGTGCTGACAGGATTTCTGCCAAATATTCAACGGGCTCGCCGTTTTCACCAAACTGCCAGTCTGGGTAGCGATAGCCGGGCACAGGCTTCGTTACATAGACCCCGAGTAGCTGGCCGGCTCTGCGCAGCTGACCGGCTAGGCCGCTACCACTGGTCAATGACGGGCCGAGCTGTGAACTGACTTCGGCGGCGCTATGCCACTGTGCGGCAAGTTCATCTCGCCTGACGGCGGCGTCGGACAGGATCTTCTGGGCCGATGAGCAGGCGTCGGAACGCCGTGGTGCGCCCGTTGCTTCTGCCTGTGGCTTTAGCTGTTCTTGGAGAGATGCTTCAGTGAAATTGCCCGTTGCGTGGATGCGATCGAGCAGGAGTCGAAGCGCGATCGCTAATCCCTCGTCCTCTGATGGGTAGGGAGACGCAAACAGAGGTATCTGAACCCACAGATGCTCCTGTCCTGGGTGTACATAGGGGCGATGATCATCAAGCAGCAAGGCCGCGCCTAATTTTGGTGTGGCTAGCCGTAGATCCTTCGTGCTGCCCGTCCAATGGATGTATTCAAGGCTCGCGAACCACGGAGGCGCGCTTCCTTCACGAACCAACAAATCGGCAATGCTGCGAAAGCGCTCTTCCGGCACAGTCGTAAACATCATGAGCTGACTGAAGTGCGATCGGACGTCCTCCAAGAACCGACAGAGGCCGGGTCTTGGAATCTGGCTTATCGCATTGGAAATGAGTGTCCCTTCGAGGTCCAATGCCAGAATGCTCGGCTTCATGTGTTGTCTCTAGCGAGGAGCGTGTGTACACCTTGCTCCTGGACACTCTCGCTGTCCAACACGTGAGCCTACTGGTACACATGCAGCGTGAGCCTACTGGTACGCATGTAGCGTGAGCCTACTGGTACTTGTTGCCTGCAACTGACAAAAGGATCACCTTTGCTGTGCTGCTCGGCAGGGCGGCACCACTAGGTCGGCTGGAATGTTTAGCTCAAGGATCGGCATAGAAGCCATGGGTGGTCGCCGCTGCGCCGCGGCTCTCTTAGTTGCCGCGATGAGGGATCGACAATGTTCAGAACTAGTCACACACATCCTCTGCATATCGCCACGATCGCTGTCGGAGTCAGTGGCGGCGCAGTAGGTGTAACTTTCGCGCCAGGGAAGTTTCAAAAGGCCGCGATGACGGGGCCATGGAGTCGTGACATTGACGTGGACCTTTGCGCGATTCGCCAGTGGGGCGCGGGGTACCTGATCTCCCTGATTGAGCCATGGGAGTTCGATGAGCTTAGGATTGCCGCGCTGCCAGAGCGGGCGATGGCGCAGGGAATCAAGTGGTACGGACTTCCAATCGTAGACGGCGCAGCGCCTAACAGTTCCTTCTTGGAGGCATGGCGCGAGTTGGGCCCAGCACTCAGTAATGAGTTGTTGCGCGGAAGCCGCGCAGTTGTGCATTGTAAGGGCGGGCTAGGACGAGCTGGCACCGTAGCGTGCTTGTTGCTGTTAGAAACAGGCACGGCTGCCACTGGTGAGCAGGCCATGAGCATGGTTCGTCAGGTCAGGCCGGGTGCGATCGAGACGCATGAGCAGGAGGACTTCATACGCGCCTGGAGTCCAGGTTCGGGCAGCTAGGCTACAGGCAACTGACACCGTCGACCGGCCGGACTGCAGAAGTCATAGGTTTTGGACCGCGGGTGCCTAGGTAGCGCTCTTGCTCGATTCCTTGCGTGGGGAGTCCTCGGAAGTCGGCTGGCGCAGCGTCGACAGGATGGTGCACTCAGCTCGCTGTCCGCCGTGACAACTGGCGATTACCCGTTCCAGTTCGTTGGCCATACGTTGCAAGTCTGCCATCCGGGCGCGAATGTCGGACAAGTGGCTGCGGGCCAGACGATCCACATCCACGCACGACAGGCCCTCGTCTCCGGCCAGCTGCAGCAGGCTACGGACCTCTTCCAGGCTGAAGCCCAAATCCCGACCGCGGGCAATGAAGCGCAGGCGCTCAATGTCCGCCAATCCGTAGACCCGGTAACCATTGCCTGATCGTCCCGGCCTCGGGAGCAAGCCGATACGCTCGTAGTAGCGGATCGTCTCCAGATGGCACCCGCTGGCGGTGGCGGCGTCACTAATTTTCATTCGTAGTAGGCTTGACTCCGTAGTAGCTACGGACTTTACCCTCGTGGGCCCTGCCATGCCAGCGGACCGCGCCGGCCCGGCTCCCCTGCGATGGAGAAGATCCGATGAGTGATTGCGGCTGCCACCACGAGGCAAAGAACGCGCAGGAACGGCGCGTGCTGTGGATCGCTCTGGCCCTGAACGCTGCAATGGCGGTGATTGGCGGCATTGCCGGCTGGATCGCCCATTCCACCGGCTTGCTTGCCGACGCACTGGACATGCTCTCCGACGCCACGGCCTACGCCATTGGGTTGGTCGCTATTGGTCGGACGGCGCGCTTCAAGGCCAACGCTGCTTGGGTCAGCGGTAGCGTGCTGCTGATTCTGGGCGTTGGCGTGCTGGTCGAGGTCGGTCGCCGCGTACTCCACGGGGCTGAACCGGTAAGCGGGTGGATGATCGGTACGGCTCTATTGTCGCTAGTGGTCAATCTCGCGGTCCTTCGCATGCTGGCGCCACTGAAGTCTGGCGAAGTACATCTGCGGGCGACGTGGCTTTTCACCCGAGCCGATGTGGTAGCCAACGTGGGCGTGATCCTGGCTGGCCTGCTGGTGTGGTGGCTGGCCAGTCCATATCCGGATTTCGTAATCGGTGCCCTTATCGGCCTCTACGTGATGAAGGAAGCCTTTGAAATATTGGGCGACGCGCGCCGGGCACGCGCCGACGCGCGCAAGACCCCTGCATGACCGCGGGCGGCCAGCTGGGATTTTCCCTGCGCTGGTTGCTGCTGGCGCAATTGGCTGTCGGCCGGTATTTGCCTGAAATCGAGGCCGAAACGCGTGCAGATGCGTATGAGCATCTGCACGCGCCCTTTCGACCGCCAATTTCCGGGTGACGCATGTGGGCGCAGGCCGATCCCTGTGATCTCGAGAACCTTCGGAGTACTTCCATGTCTGTGCGATGGGCGGCCTTGGCCGCGTTGCTGTTAACGGGCGCAGCAGCGATGCCTGCGGCGGCGGTCGAGTTGATGACCTTGGACGATGCCTTTGCACGCGTAGCCCAAACCCATCCCGAGCTGCGTCTGGTCGATGCGCGAGCCACTGTCCTCGTTGCCGAGCGAGATAAGGCGGTGCAGCGCCCACCCTGGACGCTCGGTGCCGAGGTCGAAAACGCGCTGGGCACCGGCGCGGCCGGTGGCTTGGACAGCGCCGAGTTGACCTTGAGCCTGAGTTCGGTGCTGGAGCGCGGCGGCAAGCTCGACGCCCGCCGTACCTTGGCACAAAGCCGGATTGATGCGCTGGCCGTGCAGCGCGAGACCGGGCGCCTGGACTTGCTAGCCGAGACGGCGCAGCGCTATTTGGCTGTCGTTGGTGCCGACCGGCAACGAAGCCTAGCGGACATCGATGTTGGCCAACGCCAGCGAACCGTGGCCGCCGCCAGGCAGCGCCTGCAGGCCGGCGCTTCACCCGAGTCGGTGCTGCTCACCGCGCAGGCAGCGCTTGCGCGGGCCGAGCTGACGCGTGATCGGGCCGAGCAACAGCGACTCGCTGCTCGTCAGCATCTGGCCGCTTTGTGGGGCGAACGTACTCCCAGCTTCGAGGTGGCCCCGGCCGATCCGATGGCCCTGCCGAAGATCGCCTCCATGCAGACGCTGGCCGATGAGTTGGAACGGACTCCGGAATTGGCGCAGTTTGCCGACGCCCGCCGGATCGCGCAGGCACGACTGCAGCTGGCGCGTTCAGCGGCCTCACCGGACCTGTCCTGGCAGCTCGGAGTGCGCCGACTACAGGAGACCGATGACACCGCGCTGGTCGCCAGCTTATCCATGCCGCTGGGTAGCCGCAGCCGCGCACAGCCAGAGATTCGCGCCGGCGAAGCCGAGCTGCAGGTCCTGACGATCGAGCGCGAGGCCAAGGGCCTGTCGCTGTACTCCACGCTGGTCGAAGCCCATGGCCGCTACACCGTGGCACAGGCCGAGGTGGCGCGCCTGCACGGCGACGTGTTGCCGAAGCTGGCCCGAGCCGAGCAGGCCGCTGAGCGTGCCTATCGTGCTGGGGCGATCAGTTACCTGGAATGGGCACAGTTGCAGTCCGAACGCGCCGCCATGGCCCAGCAACAGCTGGACGTCGCCTTGGATGCGCAGCGCGCCCTGATCGAAATTCAACGACTGACCGGCCAGGCGCTTGTCACGCCGCCGGCTGCCGCTTCCACTGGAGAGACCCCATGAATCGCTTTTCCTGGACCGCACTGGGCATGGCCCTGATGCTGGCGGCCTGCAACGCGTCGACCCCCAACGAAGCATCTGAAGGAGGCCACGCCGCTGAGGGCGAAGAGCACGGCGAGCACGAGGAAGCGCCGCTGGAAACCGAGATCGCGGCCAAAGCTGCGCAGGCGGCGGGTATCCAGGTCGCGCCGGCTGGACCCGGTGAGATTGCCGATGAGCATGAGGTGCAAGGGCTGTTGACCCCAATCGATGGGCGCATCGCGCAGGTCACTGCACGCTTCCCCGGACCGGTCCGTTCCGTGCGAGTGGGCGTGGGTGACCAGGTACGCACCGGCCAGGTGCTCGCGACAGTGGAGAGCAACCTCAGCCTGACCACCTACACCATCACCGCGCCGATCAATGGCGTGGTCATGGCGCGTACGGCCACCGTGGGCATGTCGGCGCCTGAGGGCGCCCCGCTGTTCGAGGTCGCCGACCTGTCCACGCTGTGGGTGGACCTGCACATCTTCGGCGCCGACGCCCAGCACATCAGTGCCGGCGTGCCGGTGACGGTCACCCGCTTGAGCGATGGCGTCACGGCGCAGACCACATTGGAGCGCGTCCTGCCCGGCACCGCCACTGCCAGCCAAAGCACCATCGCCCGCGCCACCGTGGCTAATACCGATGGGCTGTGGCGGCCGGGTTCAGCGGTCAAGGCGCGGGTCACCGTGGATCGCCAATCGGCGTCGCTGGTGGTTCCGATCACCGCCCTGCAGACCGCACAGGACCAGGACGTTGTCTACGTGCAGCAGGGCGAGACGTACCACACCCGGCCGATCAAGCTGGGGCGCCGCGACGCCGAACGCGCCGAAGTGCTGGAAGGGCTCAAGGCGGGTGAACGAGTGGTGGTGGCCCAAAGCTTCTTGATCAAGGCCGACATCGAAAAATCCACCGTGGAAGAGGAATGAGGCCCGCCATGCTCGAACGCCTCATTGGTCTGTCCATCCGCCACCGCTGGCTGACGCTGGTGCTCACCGCTGCGCTAGTCGCACTGGGCGTGTGGAGCTACCGTCACCTGTCCATTGACGCCACGCCCGACATCACCAACGTCCAGGTCCAGATCAACACCCAGGCCCCGGGTTACTCGCCGCTGGAGGCCGAGCAGCGAGTGACCTTCGCCATTGAAACGGCCATGGCCGGGCTACCAAAGCTGGACTACAGCCGCTCGCTGTCGCGCTACGGACTCTCCCAGGTCACTGTCGTCTTCAAAGACGGCACCGACCTGTACTTTGCCCGCCAGCAGGTCGCCGAAAGGCTACAGCAGATCGCATCTCAGCTGCCCGAAGGGTTGGACCCAGAGATGGGTCCCATCTCTACCGGCCTGGGCGAGATCTTCATGTACACCGTGGAGGCTGAGCCCAACGCCCGCAAGCCCGACGGCACCCCGTATACCGCCACGGACCTGCGCACCCTGCAGGACTGGGCGATCCGGCCGCAGCTGCGCACCACGCCTGGAGTGACCGAGGTCAACACAATCGGTGGCTTTGAGCGGCAGATCCACATCACCCCGGATCCGGCCCAGTTAGTGGCACTGGGCTTTACGCTGAACGATGTGGTCGCAGCGGTCATGCGCAATAACCAGAACATCGGTGCCGGCTACATCGAGCGCAACGGCCAGCAATTTCTGGTCCGCGTGCCCGGCCAGCTGGCCAATCTGGACGCGATTGGGAACATCGTGCTGGACCGGCGCGATGGCGTGCCCATTCGCGTCCGCGACGTCGCTAGCGTAGGCGAAGGCAAGGAGCTGCGCACGGGTGCGGCGACCCAGAATGGCCATGAGGTCGTGGTCGGTACCGCCTTCATGTTGTTCGGCGCCAACAGCCGGGAAGTCTCCCAGGCGGCCGCGGCCAAGCTGGATGCCGCCAACGCCAGCCTGCCTGCCGGCGTCCATGCCAAGGCCGTCTATGACCGCACCGCGCTGGTGGATCGCACCATCGGCACGGTGTCCAAGAACCTGATCGAGGGCGCGCTGCTGGTGGTGGTGGTGCTGTTCCTGCTGCTGGGCAATGTGCGCGCCTCGTTGATCACCGCGGCGGTGATCCCGTTGGCGATGCTGTTCACCATCATCGGCATGGTGCGTGGCGGCGTGTCGGGCAACCTGATGAGCCTGGGCGCGCTGGACTTCGGCCTGATCGTGGACGGGGCGGTGATCATCATCGAGAACTGTCTGCGCCGGTTCGGCGAGGCGCAGCACGCGCTGGGCCGCCAGCTCAACGATGAAGAGCGCTATGACCTGACCGCCTCGGCCACCGCCGAGGTGATCCGTCCCAGCCTGTTTGGCCTGGGCATCATCGCCGCGGTCTACCTGCCGATCTTCGCGCTGTCCGGGGTAGAAGGAAAAATGTTCCACCCGATGGCGATCACGGTGGTGCTGGCCCTGACCGGCGCCATGGTGTTGTCGCTGACCTTCGTGCCGGCGGCGATCGCCAGCTTCCTGCGCGGCCGTGTGGCTGAGCACGACAACCGCCTGATGCGCTGGTCGCGTGCCCGTTATACGCCGCTGCTGGATTGGGCCCTGCGTCGGCGCGTGGTGGTGCTGGCCGGCGCGGCCGTGCTGGTGGTGGGCTGTGGCGTGCTGGCCACCCGCTTGGGTTCGGAGTTCGTGCCGAGCCTGGATGAGGGCGACATCACCTTGCAGCCCATGCGTATTCCCGGCACCAGCTTGGAGCAGTCGGTGGCCATGCAGGAAACGCTGGAGAAGCGCCTGGCCCAGTTCCCGGAGGTGGCCAACATCTTCTCAAAGATCGGCACCGCCGAGGTGGCCACCGATCCTATGCCGCCGTCGATGGCCGACACCTTCCTGATGCTCAAGCCCCGCGACCAGTGGCCCGACCCGCGCAAGCCCAAGGCCGAGCTGGTGGAAGAGCTGGAGGCGGCGGCCAAGGAGATCCCGGGTAGCAACTACGAGTTCACTCAGCCCATCCAGATGCGCACCAACGAATTGATCTCCGGCGTTCGCTCGGACGTTGCGGTCAAGGTCTACGGCGACAATCTTGACCAGCTGACCCGCCTGGCCAGCCGGGTCGAGCGCGTCCTGCGCGGGGTCCCCGGCGCCGAAGACGTCAAGGCCGAGCAGGTTACTGGCCTACCACTGCTCACCATCACGCCAGATCCAGCGGCATTGGCGCGGTATGGATTGAATCCGGGTGACGTGCAGGACACGGTGGCAACCGCCATCGGCGGTAGCGTCGCTGGCCAGCTGATCGAGGGCGACCGCCGATTCGACCTGGTGGTGCGTTTGCCCGAATCGCTGCGGCAAGACCCGGCTGTGCTTGCGGACCTGCCCATTCCACTGCCGGAGAGCACCAGTATCGATGAGTCCAGCCGTGTAGCCGCTGGTGCCAACGGTGGGCCTCGCACTGTTCCACTACGAGAAGTGGCGAAGATACAGGTAGAGCGCGGGCCCAACCAGATCAATCGTGAGAACGGCAAGCGTCGAGTGGTGATCACCGCCAACGTGCGTGAGCGTGATCTTGGCGGATTCGTTGGCGATCTGCGTACCCGCATCGGCCAGGATGTACCTCTTCCAGAGGGGTACTGGATCGATTATGGCGGCACGTTCGAGCAGCTGATCTCGGCCAGCCAGCGCTTGGCGGTAGTTGTCCCGGTCACATTGGCGCTGATCTTCGCCCTGCTGTTCATGGCCTTCGGCTCGGCCAAGGATGCCGCCATCGTGTTCAGTGGCGTTCCCTTGGCATTGACTGGTGGCGTAATCGCCTTGGCTCTACGCGGAATTCCGCTGTCAATCTCTGCGGGCGTAGGCTTCATTGCGCTTTCGGGCGTGGCAGTACTCAATGGCTTGGTCATGATTGCCTTCATCCGCCGACTGCGTGAGCAAGGCGACGCCCTCGAAGATGCTGTCCGGGATGGCGCCCTGGGGCGACTACGACCGGTCTTGATGACTGCCCTGGTGGCTTCCCTTGGTTTCCTGCCGATGGCTTTGAACGTAGGCGCTGGTTCTGAAGTACAGCGGCCGCTGGCCACAGTCGTAATCGGCGGTATCGTGTCCTCGACCGCGCTGACGCTGTTGGTCCTGCCGGTGCTGTACCGCTGGCTACATCGCGACCGCGGCAGTCGTGGCGATGGCGCTATCCAAGATCCCTCAACCTCATGAACGAGATCAATTTGGAAGAGGTCCGGGCAGCGATGTTCACGGACCCGGGCGTGAAAGCGGTAGACGGCCTGCGGCTCGTCCCAGGCCTGGCACCTGG
Organism: Stenotrophomonas maltophilia group sp. Smal12; assembly: GCF_037079935.1. Taxonomy (NCBI): domain Bacteria; kingdom Pseudomonadati; phylum Pseudomonadota; class Gammaproteobacteria; order Lysobacterales; family Lysobacteraceae; genus Stenotrophomonas; species Stenotrophomonas maltophilia group sp. Smal12. The sequence goes on from NZ_JBAWUK010000017.1 coordinate 42,906, forward strand.
ACGCGCGATTGCGGCCACCATCACTGTCGCTGCCCCCTCGGTGGACCTTGACGTGGTCCACGCTGTGATCGCCCGGGTACTTTTCGATCAATTCGGCATCGAGCGGGCAGTGCTTTCCTTCAACGACCCTGGGCCAGTGCCGCCGCCACCCACGGCGGCGCCCTTGAAGAAATTGTGACCGCTGCAAAGCCCGTACAGATCGTTGCCACGAAGCTACCCTACGTTGCCAGCCGCTCCAGCACTGTACTCGTCACGTCGGTCAGCCATGCCCAGTCCGTGGGCCTACTGCGTGTCCGTGCAAACTGTTGCGGCGCTAAGTCGTTTGAGCTTGAGGGGTATAGACTTGGTGGCCCAAAAGCGCGCACGTGCCGTTATACACAAACGCCACACTCTGCCTCGCCCGGGTGAAGGCGACGTAATACTTGGGTGGCGCCGTTATGCGGGACGCGTCGGCAGTGCGCAGGTACTGCGTCAAAGGCCCATTAGGGAAGATGAGCACACGGCTATAGGTGCGTCCCTTGGACTGACCGAAGTTCATTGCTGGTAGGCCATCGCAAGCCTGCCGTCGGTCATGCCGCAGCACGGCTGGGGCAAACTCCTGCATGTACGCAGTGACATGCTCGGGCGCGACCAGGTATATGCCATCGTGACCGGTCAACTGATCATTGCCTGATTGGGTCCGGGGCATCTGTGGATAGAGCGCGTCGGCCAGATCACACAAGGCCTGCACGCATCGTAAACTCGTGAGGCGGTGATCGATCTGGCACAGGCCGTGCGACTCCCAAAGCTGGAATAACGTCGCCAAGTTCGGTCCGCGGAACTGGCTGTACCGAGGCGCGTAGTTGGTGGCGTAGGTCGCTTGGCGCGTGTCGCCCACTAGCGTAACGCCGATGGGGCTCTTCAACAGGCGCTCAATCAGATCTAGGTCGTAGCCAGCCAAGTCCTGCACTTCATCGACGTACACTTCGTCGTACATGTCCGCCAAGCGCGAGATGACCTGACCATGAGTTAGCTCATCGCAACGAACGGCGAAATCCGAGGCCCGATCCGAGTACATCCTGTCGCCTGCCAGATAGTGGCGGGAAATCTGCGAGCGGGGTGCCCGGTTGTTAGTCCGTCCTTCAACGAACTGAATCGATTCAACCCGTGGCTCGCGACACAGTGCCGCCTGATAAGGTCGAATACACTCGCGTAGCAGAAATCCGTACCAGCTATACAAGGTAACATTCGCGGGCACCGCGCCGGCATGGGCCTCGAATGAGCGTCGAATTTCTTCGAGATTCTCCAAGGTATAGGTGAGCATAGCGATGCGGCGCTGTGGTCGCTCCAAGGCCTGGCGGACCAGCAAGGTGGTCTTGCCAGAGCCGGCTGCCGATAGCAGTACCCGGTTAGGCGATAGCACGCTGGACATAGTCCGGGAACCTGATTGAATGAGGGCTGTTGAAAATGGCTAGAGCCGTATCGGTCTTGTGACCTTTCATGTACTTGAGCAAAGCCACCTCGTCGGCGAATGACTGGGCCAGCACGGTGTTCAGCTCGTCCAGTGAGTTGGCTTTAATAAGTTGTTCTTCCAACGATGGGGCGGTCTCGTCAGAATCGTAGTAGATGGCATTGGGGAAGTCGGCATATCGCTCTTGCACTAGCGCGATATCACCATCGTTGTCGGTGACGACTTTGGCCTGAATACGCAGGCGCTCCGCAATCTGCAAGAAGCGCTTAAACGCCAGTGATTTGACCGAGATGATGTCCACGCCACGGGCCAATGGTGCTACACCGTGGTGATCCAGGTAGGCACGTTGCACGATCAGCTCGTCGGACGGGCCCTCCACCAGAATTACCCGCTTGGCCAGAATCAGTCGCAACGTGTCATGGCCAGGAAGCTTCATGAAGTAATCGTGCGTATCATGCGGCAACTGATCCAGTTTCATCTGGCCTTGGGCGCTGAACAGGATCACATTGTCCACGCCCAACTTGTTCAGAACGAAGCTGCTGTGGGTTGCGATGACCACTTGCTGCGCTGTAGAGAGCGCTGAAATCTTGTCAATCAGCTGGCTCATGCCAGAGAAGGAGAGGTGGTTCTCCGGCTCTTCGATCAGCAGTACATGCGCCGAGCCTGCAGCATGCATAGCCAGCTTCATCTTTACTGCGCTTTGCTCACCCTTGCCAGCTTGGGTGAAAGGAAGCTCATCCAGGTACGGTGACAAGCTGGTTTCCCACGTTGAGCGCGGTGAAGAGTCCACGCCCACCGTCAATGCTTTGTGACTGATGTCCCCCGTGTGCTCAGTGAGATAAGCATTAATGGCGGCAACGTCGCCCTCTTCCGCGAAGCTTTGCCGCATGCGGCGAAAACTCAGAGATAGCGACACGCGCTGCGCTGGGGTAAGCGCCTGTTCGATGATGCTGGCGATATAGCGATCGGCTCCGGACAGTGTCTTGATACCGTGGGTGTCGATGATAGTTGAATCGAACGGGATGGTACGAGCGGTGACACCGTTGTTGGCAAAGGAGTACCAGCGCACCGTGTAGTATTCCACTGGGAGGCTGGTCGCGCCCTGGTGTTGCTGCAGGTAGGCGTTGAATTCCTCGCGATAGTCATCGCTGAGCTCGACCAGCAATCGGACGCCTGCACCGTCTAGACCTAATGAGTTGTTGGTGCCGCGCAAAGACGCCAGCGCGGGATCGTTCCCCAAATAGGCTTCAATGGAGATCCTGGGCGGTGACGCAGGCGTTCCCGCGCGCAGAGCCGCTAAGTACTCCCTCACCGTTGGCTGGTGGAAAAGATAGGGTGTGAGCTCGTAGGTGAGGTTGCGACCATACAGCTGCCCAGTTATCACTGCGTGGATCGCTTCCAGCAAGGTGGACTTTCCCACCTCGTTGTCACCAACCACAAGGTTCATGTGCGCATTGAGCTGCAGATTGAGGTGGCGAAAAGACTTGAAGTTCTCGATAACAATACGTTCGATCGGCATGCTCCATCCCCCGGTGGACTATCCTGTCTCTACAGAACTTTACGCGGCTCGTAAGAACGATGCCAACTGGACTGGATTTGGAAAGAATTTGTTCTGGACAGGCCTGGCGGGCACAGAAGGTAAGCCATCAAAGACTGCTAAATGAACAGGATCCATCGTCTTCGCTCGTCTCACGTATCGGCTATGCGGTTTGGTGGTTGTGACGAGGTGGTGGTTATAGTCCCGACTTTCTTAGTGGTGCTCGGTCACAGACTGCTGGACGTCGTCGGAGCTGTCAGGGAGGCGGCGATTCCCTGGGCCTCTAGATAGTCACGAACAGTGGCAAGGTCGTTGAGTTGACCAGAGCACATGAAGGCCAAGGCCGGGGTCCCCTTGAACGGTGCTGCGCTGTTGGGGCGTCGTAGCCAGCTGTCAGCTTGCTGCTGATCAGGGAAGAGGATGTGCAGTGCCCGGTATATGCCGAGCGCATAGCTGATTCGCTCGAGTGTTTCTGGCCAAAGGCCGTCAGTCACTCCCGCCTCTAGCTGTGCACAAGCAACGTCGATGGGCCTACCCAGGATTGCCGACTGCTCATGAGCGCTTAGTTTCCAAACTTCTGCCATCTTGGTAAACGCGCGCAGAGCAGGTCCTTCCAGGCTGGTGGCGTCACTGGCGATTGGGTAGATCATCCCTCTGGCCTGGGGGAGCAGATGAGTCATGCTACTCCCGTTTCACTCATCGCACCCTTCCGCGATGCGCCGATTGACTAAATGGTTGGCCTACATAGGCGGGCGATGCTCATGTCATCTCGACCGTTCGGTGCGAGGGAGGCCTAACAGCCCCGCCTCGGCCGACGGTCTGGCAGCCGACTGCCTGCCGGCCGCACGTCTGCATTCTATTTCAACGACACGTGGTGGCTGGTAGTGAACAACGTGGTGCGACCCCTTCAGGACCTATAAACACTGAAGGGGACAACAGTGACTACTGGGCCTCTATGCCCTGCCGCAACAGGCCTTATAGGGAAGGCGCCGGCGATGGATTTCACGGCATCATTGGGCTTGGAAGAGGAAATCCATCACAAATGATCCGAGCAGCTCCGCACCGCGACGATGGGCATTATCGGGAAGCGAGTCTGCGAGAGTTCCTCAAGCAGCATCTCCCATTACGCTTCCTGGTTACCAGCGGATTCGTGACCGATCATGATCGAGAGCAAGACAATCAGGTTGATCGATCCTGGCGCCAGATCGACTGCCTCGCGCATGACAAGCAGGACTTTACCCCGCTGTTACGCGCCGATGAATTTTCGATCGTTAGGCCTGAATCCGTTGCTGCGATCATTGAGGTCAAGAGCTCTCTAGAAATAGTGAGGGAAACCGTCCGGATGAGTACCAGCCCATCGTTTCTCACCCCCAAGGGGCGACACTACCGCTGGGCGGGCAGCCTGGTCGAGGCCCTTGAGAACATCAAATCTGCGGTCGACGTGATGGAAGCTGCATCCATCCGCCGCAATACGTACTTTGCGGGAGTAATCGCCTATTCTGCGCGCCCCCTCCGAAAGCTGCCTGAAGCGATGAACTCCGGCGAACTGTTCAAGCAGCTTGGGATTGAGGAAATTGAACATTTGCCCGACTGCATCTGTGTTCTAGACGGCCCCGCCTGGTCCTTCTCATGCGTTGCCGGAACGGATCCGAACGTCCACGGCGATGTGACCACCGACCCTAACTCTTCCTACGCCATTGGATCTCCACGGGACGGCGAGGGAAGCGCACTTCAGATCTTTAGCGCCCATCTGCATCACGCGGTTGCGGTGAATCGGCTACAGCAGCCGCACATGGTCGGAGGGGCGCACTCCGCTGCAGGCTATAGCGCGCAGGAACAGCACTACAGGATCCCCGTCTCATCCAAGCGAATGTTAGGTTCTACGTACAGCAATGCGCACCACACCTCGAACAGATCGACCATGCTTAGCTTGGTCTTCTTGCGCGCGCCGCTCTTTCAGTGTCCGGATCCCTTCCAGCAAGACGCCGATAAGAGCCGGCAGCGGATTCTGATCGGTCCGAACCGAGGCTCTACTACTCAGTAGCGTGCATTGCGACCGGCGGAGCTGCCGTGACCTCTCAAAAGAAACCACTTCCAGGTCACTGCTCGCTATTCTCTCTCTTCTTCTTTTCACCTTTCCGGCGACCAGAACGGTTCACCTCAGGCAACGGCTTGTCCAATGCAAGCAAGTCCATACGAACGTTGTTCGCGTAGGCGTTGTATTGCCATCGACGAAACTGATCAAGAAGCAGATTGTTGGTGTCCTCTAACCGTTTAACCTGCGCTTCCAAGTCAGTGATGCGGCGGATAGCGGCGTCCAACGTGAAATCTCTCGGAAGCGCATCTCTCGCCTCACGCAAATCCTTTTGACGCTGCTGAAACCGCTCCTTGACGGCAGGATAAAGGTACATCGTGTGCTTCGAGATCGAAGGCACGTCCAGCACCTTTGCGGCGCGCTCGCAGAATAGCGGCCAAGTGAGCTTGCCGTCCCAGCGATCCAGCTCACGCATTATCTTTGGCAGCGTTGCCTTGGTGATGATCTTCTTTGGCATGGCGGGTCAGGTAAGAGCCAAGGCAATCATTTTCGGACCAAGCGCATCCATGGAGGGCACTTCGACAACGCCAAGATCCATGAGAGCACGGCGAACCGGAGAAGGATCGTGCCCATCCGGAATCCTGAGGACCGCTCCCTCCAGAACATTGGGATGCTCCAATGCCATCCTCATTGCCTTGACGTGCGCGAGCTTCCACTTGTGATTGTCCACCCAGCGGTCGGCACCAAAGTCGCCATCCTCATGAGCTTTCATGGCCTGCTGGAGCAGTTTTTCCGTCTGCGCCTCCAAGAGGCGAATCCGGTCTAGCGCAACGTGATCACCCTTGATGCAAGCATGCTCCTTGCAGGTCATGCATTCGCGCTGTTTCTGGCACGGTGCCATGGCGTAGTCGTGCACGCACATGCCATAGAGCGTGGCTTTGGCCGTTCCCAGCCGATCAGTCCCAAGTTCCTGATACGTCACCGGTTGACGCTGCTTGATGCGTTCGAGCAATGGGGCAGGCTGCATCGGAAGCAGCCCACGGGCAGCCTCTAGGCGTTCCTCCGGCGAGCGATGGTCGTAATGACGGTTGTCGGAAACCTTTGCGCGACCGGCCCAGCGCGCCAGGCTGTAATCGTCCATGCCCGCCCGTTCTGACATCGTGCTGAGCCAATGACGGAGCTGGTGCGATGTCAACGTGATGCGCGTGCCATCCAAATTCCGCAGGCCCATACGGTCAAAAAGAGATTCGCCGTGGCCGCTGCCAGCGCCCAAGCGCTTATTCACCTCGTTAGCGCTTGGAATCCGCCATGAGTCTGGCCTAATTTCCTTCTCGCGACTGAATTCATTCTCTCGATGCAGGCACAGAGCACTCCAGGTCGTCAGCACCCTCTTCTCATCAAGGAAGGGCCAGTAGAAGCCGCCAAATTCTTTGATGAGATTGGACGTGCCGACATCTTCAGACGAAGACGTGGAGCCTTCGAACGCCGCCCTGACTAACTCACGTGCAGGAGCACCGATTTCGATCAGGCGCCGGACGGCCTCTTTCACGACGTCATGCATGACAGGCACGACCCACTTCTTCGTCGCTCCTTTGCCCTTGGCCGCATTCCAACGCAGGAACATCTGAAGATTACCGTCGTCATCTTCCTCCCACTGGATGCAGTCAATAGGAAGCTTCAGCACTTCGGAGACGCGGCCTGGCGCGGCCATAAGCAGGATGAAGATTGATGAGTAAAACTGACTCTCCCGATCGTCGGCCAGGGCAAACACGTCAGCAACTGCGAGCATTGCCTCATTGGTGGGAAGCTTTTTCATGCGATGGGCCTGTCCCGCTTCGCCGAGATCCTCGGTCAGGATCACCGGCTTCTTGAAAGGAGACTTCCAAGCCGGCAACGACGGGACAAGGCTGTTCTCACGTAAGAAGTCGAATACAGCTTGAAGTTGGAGCCCGGTCTTGTGGTGCACGTCCTCGCTGGAGTAGAACTCCTTGCACTTGTTGGCGCAAACGTCCATTACCGCACCACTCAGGAGTCCGACATCTCCTCGGCCGCAAGCCGCCAGCAATCCTGCCTCCACGCAGCGAAGTGCTTGGAGCATCATTGCCAAGCTCTTGACTGGCCTGTGGCTATATCTGTATCGATTGTATGCCTTTGCGAACTGCATGAATGGTTCGACGAAGGGCGTGAAAGAGTATGAGTTCAGAGGTGCTGTTTTCGTTGCGAAGACGACTATGGTCTCGTTTTGCTGCCACTTGTCGCGATCCCAAGCGCCACCATTCGCGAAGGCAGTCAGACCCTCTTTTGCCAAGCGTATGAAGTCGGCAAGGTTTCCGCTGGCTTCACGCTCAGCGCGGGGAACGAACTGGACGACATCACCCATGGGTGCCCGCCTCCAACAGATTCGCGTCGAGCATCTGAGCCCTCGCATCCTTGCACATCGAAACACAGTGCTCGACAGCAAGGATCAGTTGGTCATTAGCATTAACAATGACGTTGGAACAGCCTGCCTCCCGGGTGCGCTCCTTCTCGGCATATAGGTCCACCAGCACCTCTTCATGCGGCCCGTCGACCCACGGCTGGAAGTGAAAGCATGTGTAGCAGGCTCGGTAGCCGCTAGCGCAGAATCCATAGTTACCGCAGGTCCCCACCGCGTGTTGACGATCATTCGGCACACGGCTCCGCGGATCGTCACCGCGAACTGCCTTACGTTCAGAGTGGACAAGCTTGCCGAGGCAGGCTTGCGCGAAGGGAGCGAGTCGAGCACCCACTAGCTCATTGATGACTACCGCCTCTTGAGCGGTGTTCTCCGTGTACACATGGACGTTCTGGGTGTCGGAATGATCCAGCAACTCGGCGATGATGACTGCACCGAATCCCTCTCGGCGAAGCTTCGTGCCTCGCGTGTGTCGGAATCGCAGTGCGGAAAAACGAATAAACTCACCAGTACGCTCCGAGTGCGCAGTCGACGCCTTCGCGCAACGCTGTAGAGCGGAATCGAGCGAGTCAATTTTTGAATGCAGTTGATCTGGCGCGCCACCCATCAGATAGTCGGTGAGCTCGTCTAAATTTCCAACATCCTCAAGCTTCTTGCGATTGAGAAAGATCGGCACCTCACCTACCAAGGCAGGATCAACCGCCCCCCCAATCGCCTCGAGAACTGCGGCGACGGACTGTCGATGCTGCTGCCGAAGCACCAGATATAGGTCTTCAAGGATGGCAAGAGACCGGTAGGCACCTCGAAAAGCGATGCCACGTTGCTTGGCTCGCGGAATGTTGAGCCTAAACATGGGCGCGCCTTCACCTGTTTCACGAACGAGATCCCGCCCCCTGAGAGCAGCGATCTGGACGGGACGGCGCGCGGTCATCGCCAAGGTGAGCAGATATGCGTAGTCCTCGAATGCAATGTCCTTTCGTGCTACCGCGAGGTTCGCCCAATCCAGGAGCGCAGCCATCTCGAGGTCGGTGTAGGGCCCATTCTCGGGGCAACCACTAGCAACGGCCGCCCCCTTTTCATTCCCCTTTATTCGCCAGCTTTGGAGGAGATCAACGACTTCGCTAGTGACGCCGTCAAATCCGTAGTCATGCCAGGCAAGCAGAAAGCCCTTCAGGCCGCCTAACTGATATTGCTCGTCTGCCGCAAGGCTGGCGCGCCAGTTGATGAGGTCAACCACGGTCACCCGCGACGCTCCTGTATCCCGCAGGTATCGCTTGAAACGCGTCTCCATATTTCGCGCATGACGAGCGGATGCCTCTTCCGCATAGCGCAACAGCGTGGCGCGAAAGCCAGCCTCGGTTCTAGCTTCAACCCCCCCCGGCAGCGCTAGTGAAATCTGCACGTCCTTGTTTAATTGCCAATGTTTATCCGAAGGCTTGAAGGGATAACCATCCTTAGACACTGTCTGAGCGGTCGACTTTCCCTCGACATCGACCTGCTTTGGATTAGCGCGAATCACCACCGCCCCCCTTGGAGTTATCGCTACGCTTGGGATGAGCGGCCTGCACCTGACGAGCAGCCTTGTCGCTGGCTTCACGAATGTGACGCCGGTTGTACGTCGCTCCCGATGCCTTGCTGCGATGACCGTTCAGGAAAGCACGAACATCCAGCTCCCTAGCCTCGCTGAACGGCAATGCCTCAGCATCTTCACCCGACCGGATCTTGGCGTTGTGCTTGTCAATGCTGACGGAAAGCTCGTAATTGAAATGGTGTCGAAAGGCGTGGGGATGGATCGCCTCAAAGGCGGGGTCCACCGCGCGCATCCGCGAAAAGATCTGGCTACTCAGAGCTGAGGTGGAGAGTGGCTTGCCCCATGTATCGCCCTTCCTGTGCGAGACAAGTAGATACGGATGCCTTCTGGCGGGGCCGATCCTGGAACGGACATTCAGCATGTAACGGTCGATCTGATTGGCGAGCGCCTCAGGTATCGGTAATGGCCGCTCCTTGGTCTTCGTTACCGGCTGATAGGGTCGCGGGTCATGCTTATCATCCTGATTGCGCCGAACCCAGACGTGCGGCTCATGGCCCAAGTCGAACTGGTCGAGTCGCAAGCTCAATAGCTCTCCTCGTCGCATTCCGGTGTGTCTTAGCAGCCCGAAGATGATGGCATTGCGGAGCTGGACTTCCGGATGCCGGAACGGATTGCGCGGATCACCCTCAGTGCCTATCGCCATGAATCGCTCGACCAACTCGGAGGGTGGCGAGCGCAGATCCAAATCGTCATCCCTCTGTTTTGCCAACCCGCGCGGTCGGTGCTTGCGAATGGTTCTGGCCATCCGCGCAATTTCTTGAGCGGTTCGAGACGAGTTCTGGTGCTGTGTAACGACCGAAGCCGTAAATTCCAGATAGTCGGCAAACGTGCTGATACGGTTGAAATGCTGTTGCCCACCAATGGTGGCCAGCACCTGATTTGAGGCAACTCGCGCCTCGAGAAAATCGATGACGACGCTTCGTTTCTTGTCACCTTCTCCAACTGAACTCAACTCCCGCATGTCGAGCTTGGCGAAATCTCGAAGCGACACTATGTCTGAAACTGTGAGAAGGCGCCCGCTGCGGAACTCGGTGATCAGGTCTCGGCCATTGGCCTGCTCCCAGCGCAGAAGTACAACGATGTCGGCAAGCTTGTTTCGGATCGTGTTGACGGCTGCCCCGGCATTCCGAAGCTGGGAAGTAGCGAACAGGGTCGGGTAGAACAAAGGCACGCCCTGCTCGTCGTGGAGCATTGGAACTCGTTCTCCTTCGCCAAGCACATGAACTGACAGCATGGCCATCACTCTTCTTCTACTGTTTTTGCATATGTACAACTGTATATGAAATTTTCGACTACGCAAGTCAGCGTAGAAAAAAGAAAAGCCCTGTAAAAACAGGGCCTTCCTCGAAGCTATATCACCACTATTGATCTAGTATTCGCTAGAACGGAATATCGTCGTCAGCGAAGTCGTCCATCGGCGGCGCCTGCTGCGGCTGCGGACGCTGGTTGCCACCCTGGTTGCCGTAGCCGCCGCCCTGGTTGCCGCCCTGGTTGCCATAGCCACCGCCCTGGCCACCACGCTGGCCGCCGCCACCGCCGCCGTACTCCTGGCGCGGCGCCTGCTGGCGCTGCGGACGATCGCCGCCGTAGTTGCCGCCACCACCGCCGCCGCCTTCACCGCGGCCGCCCAGCATCTGCATTTCATCAGCGATGATATCGGTGGAGTACTTCTCCACGCCGTCCTGGCCGGTGTACTTGTCGTAACGCAGGCTGCCTTCGACGTAGACCGAGCTGCCCTTGCGCAGGTACTCGCCGGCGATCTCGCCGAGCTTGCCGAAGAACACCACGCGGTGCCATTCGGTGCGCTCCTGCTGGTTGCCATCCTTGTCCTTGCGGACGCTGGTGGTGGCCAGGCTGATGCGGGTGATCGCCATGCCGCCCTGGGTGTACTTCACGTCCGGGTCGTTGCCGAGATTGCCGACCAGGATGACTTTGTTGATGCCGCGCGCCATAGGTACCTTCGTCCGTTGTCCAGGGGCAGACCGCCAGTGATAGCACAGCCCCGGGCGGGGTGCAGTACGCTGGGCCGCCCCTGGTGAAATTTTGGGGAATGCGAGAACGACGCATCTTACCATTGCCGCCGCCGTCCGCCCGGTCAGGAGACCCCGACCGCACCGAAGGATCAGGCTGATTTCCTTGTCCGGCAATGACTTACCTTCGCCCCGACCGACGTCCAGAGAGGCATTCGCGTCTGCGCATGGCATCATGCCCGGGCACCTTCCACCTGCCCGCTCCGCCCGCCCATGACGATCAAAGGCAAAGCCACCTCCCTCGACATCGCCCACCTGGCCGGGGTCTCCCAGCCGACCGTGTCGCGGGCCCTGCGTGGTAGCCCGATGGTCAACGCCGAGACCCGCGAGCGCATCCTGCGCATCGCCCGCGAGCTGAACTACAAGGTCGACAAGAACGCCTCCAGCCTGCGCCTGCGCAATGCCGGCACGCTGGCCCTGCTGTTCTTCGAGGACCCGACCAACGACGATTCGCTGATCAACCCGTTCTTCCATTCGATGCTGGGCTCGATCACCCGCGCCTGCGCCCTGCACGGGCAGGACCTGCTGGTGTCGTTCCAGCAGCTGTCCACCGACTGGCAGGCAGATTACGAAGACAGCAACAAGGCCGACGGCATCATCCTGCTCGGCTACGGTGACTACCACGAATCGCGCGACCGCCTGCAGCGGCTGGTCGAACAGGGCACGCACTTCGTGCGCTGGGGCGCCGCCCTGCCCGGCCAGCCCGGTGTCTCGATCGGCAGCGACAACTTCCAGGGCGGGCATGACATCACCACCCATCTGCTGCTGCAGGGCTGCCGCCGCATCGCCTTCCTTGGCCATGCCTCCAGCCACTACCCCGAATTCCAGGAGCGCTACCGCGGCCATGTCGCGGCCCTGCAGGACCACGGCCTGGCCGCCGAACCGGCGCTGCAGCACGATGCGATCACCACCGAGGCCTCCGGCCAGGAGGCCTGCCAGGCCCTGCTGGCGCGCGGCGAGCCGATCGATGCGATCTGCGCGGCCAGCGACCTGATCGCCATCGGTGCGATGCGCGCCCTGCGCGAGGCCGGGCTGCGGGTACCGCAGGACGTGGCGGTGACCGGCTTCGACGATATCCCGCTGGCCGCTTCGGTATCCCCGGCGCTGACCACGGTGCAGCAGGACACCAAGCAGGCCGGCCAGCTGCTGGTGGAGCGCCTGCTGACGCTGATCGGCCGGCAGCCGGTGGAGAGCCAGAGCATCCCGGTGAAGCTGGTGGTGCGGGAATCGTCGCTGCGCGGGTAGGCGCCGCAGGGCGGGATCGCTCTTGGCCTCGCCCTTGTTGTTTGGCTTGGTCTTACCCTAGTGCCAGTGCCGAGCCGTGCTCGGCAAACTACCCGCGACAGGCGCGCAGGTTCAGCGTGCCCCGGCCTTCGGCCCCAGCAACGCCAACAGCACATAGACCACGATCGAGGCGACGGTACCGAGCACCGCCGGCAATCCGTAGGCCCACGCCGAACGGCCCTGCTCGCGTGCCCACTGGGCCAGATACCAGGCCGAACCCAGGTTGATCAGCCAGGCAATGGCGAAGGCCGGCCACTGCACCATGCCCACCGCGCGCAGCAGGGGCACGGACACCAGCGCGGCAACGATGGCTGCGATCAGGAAGATCAGTGCGGAGCGGGAATGGCGTGATCGTGCCGGTGAGCCGACAGGTAATTCCTTCAATTCCACAGCAGAGCCTCGATCCTGGTGTTATCCAAAAGGAACCACGTACTGCACCCGAAGGGAAGCGTTCTGTAGGGTCGGGCCGTGCTCGACTGATCCGGCATGGCGCGAACGGCAGCCGAGCATGGGCTCGGCTCTACATGACAATCAACCCTGGGCGAAGTCCTTCAGGATCTCGCCGACGCCGCTGGGCGAGATCTCGAAGCCCAGCGCGGTGCCGGGGTTGATCACCACGCCGTAGCCACCCGGCACGCGACGCAGCACGTCCAGCATCAGCCAGCGGATCTGGTGTTCGGCCTGCTGGCTGTAGATGCCCACCCGCGATGGGTCGGTAAACACGGCCACGTGCAGGGTGCCCTGCTTGTCAAACAGCAGCGGGTCGAAGCCGCTGCCGTCGGGGGTCACCAGGCTGCCGGTCTGCAGCACCACCTCGGAGGCGACGAAGGCTTCCATGAAGGCGCGGATCGGCACCGCCCCGTCCATCGCCGCCTTCAGCAGGGTTTCGATCGGGGTCTGCGGGGCGAGGTCGGTCATGGCGGTGCGGCACGGCGTGAGGGGTGCCTATTGTGCCGGATGTGGTCCCCCCGGTAGTGCCGGCCGCTGGCCGGCACCTGAAGGGACCATGGATTCATGAGTTGCCGGCCAGCGACCGGCACTACCGCCCCAGGCGCTGGTCCCGTGCCCGCTGGTCAGCCATCGCCTTGTCCAGTTCGGCCTGCAGTGCCGGCTGCTGCACGGTGGCGTCCAGCACATAGACCTTTACCCCATGCGCCGGCACGTTAGTCTTCAGCTGCCGCTCGACGTTCACCGTGCCGCCATCCAGCGCGTCACGCCACGTGCCGGCCTGCAGGTAGCGATCCACCTCGAAGGTGCGCGCCACATCGCCCTTGTTCAGCAGCACCAGCGCCGTCTGCGCCAGATCTTCCTGCTGCAGCACGCGCAGGAACACCGCTTCGTCGCCGTGCAGGCGCTCGTTCACCTGCAAGCCACGCTGCAGTGCCGGGGTCGCTTCACGCAGTTTGGCGATGCGCTGCAGCGGCGCGAAGATCGGGCTCTGCGGCGCGGCGTCCACGCGCGCTTGGCCAAAGTAGGCCCGGTTGCCGGCATGCTCGGCGCGGCCGCGCATGAAGCCGGTTTCCGAACCGTAATAGACCACCGGAATGCCGCGCGCGGTGAACAGCCAGTTGTGCGCGTCGATGAAGCCGTTGTCACTGGCCTGCAGGCGCGGCATGTCGTGGTTGTCGTAGAAGCTCATCAGCTCGTACGGATTGGCATACGGGCCACCGCTCAGGTGCAGCGGCTCGGCCAGCGTCTCGAAGCCCTTGCCGGCGGTGCCGAAGGTCTGCTCCAGAGCACCGCGCAACGGGAAGTCGAGCACGCTGACATTGGCGTTGGCCGGCCAGGTGTGCTCGGCAATGGTCGCCGCGTTGTAGTCGAAGGCTTCGCCGAACATGAACATGCCCGGATGCTCGGCGCGGATGCGCTTGACGAATTCATGCCACCACGGGTGCGGCAGCCAGCCGATGGTGTCGATGCGCAATGCGTCCACGCCCTGCGCGGTCCACTGCAGGTAAGCGCCGACCAGGTAATCCATCACCGCCGGATTGTCCTGGTTGAAGTCGGACAGCTCGGCCAGGTTGCCGTCGAAGATCGAGCCGTCCTTGCTGTCGACCGGACCGATGTTGTTGTAGAACGCGTGCAGCGGGTTGTGCTCCGGGTCCAGCTTCTGCGGCGGCAGGTTCTGGTGGTCGGCGATCAACTTTCCATCCTTGTCGAAGATCTGACCGAACTGCGGTTGCCGTGTCGGCATGGTCCAGGCCGGCGAACCGTGGTTGCCGACGATGTCCAGCACCACCTTCAGGCCGGCACCGTGCAGGCCCTTGGTCAGTCCGGCGAAGTCCAGGTCCCTGCTGGGCAGGTGCTCATCGAGTCTGTAGAAGTTGATGCCCCAGTAGCCGTGGTAGCCGGTCTTGCCACGGTCGGTCAGCGTGCTGGTGCAGCTGATCGGCTTGCTGCCGGTGAAAGCTTGGTCGGGGTTATCCACGATCGGCGTGATCCACACCGCGCCGAAGCCGAGGTTGCGGATGTACTGCGCATTGTCGAGTACGCCGCGGAAGTCACCGCCGAGGTAGCCGATGTTGCCGTCCACCTTGTCCGGGCATGGCACCGGAATATCGAAGGTGCGGTGCGCGCCACCCTGGTCGCGATGATCGTTGGATGGATCACCGTTGACGAAGCGGTCGGTGACCACGAAGTACACCGCATCGCTGGCGAACGGTTCGGTGGTGCCGACGTAGTCCGGGCGCGGCGTGGCCACGGCCTGGCCGGCGAACAGGGCAAGGGAAACGGCAACAGCCAGGACACCACGCATCACACCACCTCCGGACGGGACGGAACCCGCAGCACGCACAGGCCGGCGACGAACAGGCTGCAGCCGCCCAGCACCAGCACATGCATCGGCTGGCCACCCAGCCATGCGCGCAGGGCAAAGCCAAGCGCACTGGCCGCCACCAGCTGCGGGATCACGATGAAGAAATTGAAGATGCCCATGTACACACCCATCTTCGACGCAGGCACGCTGTCGGACAGCAGTGCATACGGCAACGACAGGATCGATGCCCAGGCAAAGCCCACACCCACCATCGACAGCAGCAGCCAGTGCGGGTCGCGGATGAACATCAGCGAGACCAGGCCGGCAGCGCCCAGCCACAGGTTGACCAGGTGGCTCCAGCGCAGGCCGATCGCACGCACCATCGGCGGAATCAGCACCGCCGCCAGCGCAGCGAAGCCGTTGTAGGCGCCAAACAGCACGCCCACCCAGTTGGCACCTTCGTTGTAGGCCGCCGACTGTGGATCGGTCGAACCGAAGTGGGTACCGGCCACCGCAGCAGTGGTGTAGATCCACATGGCGAAAAGCGCGAACCATGAGAAGAACTGCACCCACGCCAGGCGGCGCATGGTCACCGGCATCGCGCGCAGGTCGCCGACGATGGCGGCCAGCATATGCGTGGCCGGCAACGCGCGCGCGGCCGCCAGCAGCAGGCCGTAGCCGGCGCACAGGCCTGCCAGCACGTACAGCATCCTGTCGCCTTGCCGCCAGGTGATCAGCAGCGCCAACAGCACACCCAGCCCTAGCCACAGGGCCACCCGCGTCCATGGCGCCGGGCCGTTGATCACCGCTCCCGCATGATGCGCCGGCGGCTCGGCATCATCGAAGGCAGCCAGTTCTGCTGGTGAATATTCGCGGGTGCTGACCACCGTCCAGGTGATCGCCGCCAGCAGCACCGCCGCGCCGAAGTAGAACGCATAGCGCACGGTGTCCGGCACCTCACCGGCGGCGGCCGTATTGGCAACGCCGAAGTGGGCCAGGATGAACGGCAGGAAGCTGGCGACGATGGCGCCCACACCGATGAAGAAGCTCTGCATCGCATAGCCGGCCGGACGCTGGCGTGGCGCCAGCTGGTCGCCGACGAAGGCTCGGAACGGCTCCATCGATACGTTGATCGAGGCATCGAGCACCCACAGCGTGCCGGCCGCGATCCACAGCGTCGGTGAATTCGGCATCACCAGCAGGGCCAGCGTGGTCAGCACCGCACCGATCATGAAGAACGGACGGCGCCGCCCCCAGCGCGTCCAGGTGCGATCGGACAGGTAACCGATCACCGGCTGCACCAGCAGGCCGGTCAGCGGCGCGGCGATCCACAGCCCCGGTACCGCGTCGATGTCCGCGCCCAGCGTCTCGAAAATGCGGCTGGCGTTGGCATTCTGCAGGGCGAAGCCGAACTGGATGCCGAGAAAACCGAAACACATGTTCCAGATCTGCCAGAACGACAGCTGGGGTTTGGCGGGGCGATTCATCGCGCGCCCTCTACGGCCACGGGCGCCACCGTCAGCGCCTGCACCTGCGCCTGGTTGAGCACGCCGTCGCGCCCGCCCTTGCCCCCGGTGTAGTGCGCGAAGTGCTGCAGTGTGCTCATGTTGAAGCCCTCTTCAAGCGTGACCGCGCATCGGCCCTTCGGCACCGGGAACGTCGCCGAGGTCGAGTCCTGCACGGCCACGCTGTGCGGCAGGGTGACGGTGTGCCGCTGCAACGGCTGGCCCGGGCACTGCAGCACCAGCTGCTTCACCGCGGCGGTCACGCCCGTGTTGATCGGCCCATTCGCGTTGCTGTACTGCAGGCGCAGGCGCACCTGCCCCGCCTTGGCCGAGGTGAACTGCCAGCGCTCGGCACCCTTCAATCGCTGCTGCGGACCGACGCAGACCATCGGACTGTGCAGCGATTCCAATGCGCCGTCGCGCCGGGTCAGACTCAGACAATGCTGCAGGCCATCGTCACCGATGCGTGCCAGGCCATTGCTGGCGGTGAGCGCCCGGCCGTCCTGCCACAGCACCTGGCCGGCAGCGACCTCGACATTCCAGCCCCTGCCCTCGCGTCGCGCCTGCGGTGCGGCCGGCGTGGCCGGTGCGCGCGCATTGGCGTCGGCCGTCGTCGCCACGCTGCGCGGTGCCGCTGCGGTGGCCACCAGCTGCACGGTGGTGGTGGCGCCACGCGTCTTTACCTCGCCCGCCACCAGCAGGCCATCACCCACCTGCTTCGGCCGCTCCAGCACATAGCGCTTGCCATCGGCCTCCAGGGAGATGCGGCGCTGCTTGCCGAACAGTTCGGGGACCAGCGCGGCTGGCAGCTTGGGCTGCACGCGGCCATCGTCCTGCACGCCGAACACGCCCTCGACCACCATCGACAGATATCCAGCCACCGACCACAGCTGGCGCTCCGAATTGACCACCGGCCCGCTGAGCGCGCCTTCATCCACATGGACGGCCTGGGTGACCAGTTCGTAGTTCTCCATGTTGGAGCCTGCCAGCGCGGCACCGCGCATCAGCGAGCGGATCTCGGCGGCGATGCGCGGCGCATCGTCCAGCTGCCGCGCCGCACGCAGCGAGTAGGCACTGACGAACGGCCAGATCGCCCGGTTGTGATAGATCGGCTGTTGTGCTTCCTGCGGCCAGACCACCGGGCTGCCAGCCGGGCCCATCGGATACGCCGCCAGCGCACGCCGCGCGCGCTCGGGCGGCAGCACCTCGGCGAGGATGCCCAGCGAGAGGCCGAGCAGATCGACCTTGGCGTACGGTACCGGGTGCGCGGCTTCGCCGATGTAGCTCATGTACTGGCCGATATCCTCGCGCCAGAAGCGCGCATTGATCTGCTGCGCCAATGCATCGGCCCAGGCCTTGTAGTCGGCCGCGCGGGCATCGCCGTACTGCCCGGCCAGGCGTTCGGCCAGGCGCAGTGCCTGGTAGTGCAGCACGTTGGTGGACAGTGCGTAGGAATCACCGATGAAACGCACATCCTCGCGGGTCCAGTCTGGATAGGTCTGCTCGCGCCAGTCCAGGAAGGAGGTCTCGCCGCGGTACAGGCCCATCTGCGCGTCGAACACCATCGCGCGGTCCTGCGCCAGCGTGCCCTGCAGCGCCTGCCAGACCTGGTCGGCAAACGCGCGATCCTCCAGCAGGTGACGCGCGGCCAGGAACCACACCACGCGGTCGCTGCTGATCGGCCAGCTGCCGCCGGAGCCGGTGTCCTGCGCAACGAACAGGCCGGGCGTACGGCCATCGCGCGCCGCCGACAGCTTGAACTGCAGCGACTGCCGGGTGCGCTTCGGGTCCAGGCGTGCGAGCGCCAGATCGGCGGCAAAGCTGACATCGCGCGTCCACACATAGGGCCAGCGCGCGCC
This sequence comes from Stenotrophomonas maltophilia group sp. Smal12, assembly GCF_037079935.1. NCBI lineage: Bacteria > Pseudomonadati > Pseudomonadota > Gammaproteobacteria > Lysobacterales > Lysobacteraceae > Stenotrophomonas > Stenotrophomonas maltophilia group sp. Smal12. Next base: position 61,386 of record NZ_JBAWUK010000017.1, read on the forward strand.
GGTCTGGAAGCACTCGCAGGGCACCGGCCGGCCTTCGTCGAAGGCGGGATCACGGATCGCATCCACGCGGTCCTGGTCCATCTCCTGCTGGGCCAGTGCGAACAGGGCATCGAACATCACGCTGCCGGTCTGGCAGCGCATCGGCATCGGCGCGATGCGCACCTCGCGCTTCGGCGCATGCAGCACGAAGCTGCCCTTGGCAGCGGCTTCGGCGCGCGCATGGCGGCCGTCGAATTGCAGGTCGGCCGCCTGCGCGGTCGTCCCCAGCGCTGCCCCCAGGGCAGCGGTCAGGCAAATGATCTTCAGCATCGAAGCGGCGGACCGGCTCGCGCCCGTCGGCCTCCCTCCCTCTCTGCACGCGTTGTAGGTCCGCACCGTCGTTGCCGGCGGGCGGGCGCGGCCCCTCCCTCAAGGTGCCCTGGCGCCATGGTAGACGCGGGGCTGTCGGCTGCGTCCAGTTGCATACGTATTCATGGCGTCGCGCGGTAGCGCACCCGACGCGCTGGCTTATGGTCTGGGTCTGCCAACGGCGCCTTGGGAGGGGAATTGCCGATGTCACCCACTGCTGTACGCGCGGTATTCGCGCACATGCTGGGCCTGGCCCTGATCGGATGGGCCACGCTGGTACAGGCCGCGCCCCAGGTGGCCAGCGTCGAATCGCCGGGCAAGGTGTTGAAGGTCAGCCTGGTGCTGGACGGCGGCACGGCCCGCTATCGGGTCGAGCGCCTGGGCGACACTGTGGTGGAGGATTCGAAGCTCGGCTTCGCCCTGCGCGACGGTCGCCTGGACCGCGATTTCACTCTGCTGGGCCAGCAGCGGCGCAGCGTCGATGACACCTGGGACCAGCCGTGGGGCGAACGCCGGCTCACCCGCAACCATTTCAACGAGCTGATCGTGCAGCTGGCCGAAACCACCGGCAGCAAGCGCCGGCTGGATATAGTGTTCCGCGTCTACGACGATGGCCTTGGCTTCCGCTACGTATTCCCCGAACAGCCGAATCTGCACGAGGCCATCATCGATGACGAGCTGACCGAGTTCGCCATCGCACAGGACTCCACCGCCTGGTGGATCCCCGCCGGCGAGCCGATCCACTACGAGTACCTGTACCAGCGCACCCCGCTGCGCGAAGTACCGCTGGTGCATACGCCGATGACCCTGCGCAGCCGCGATGGCCTGCACGTGGCGATCCACGAGGCTGCGCTGGTGGACTACGCCGGCATGTGGCTGCGCCGCAGCGAGGGCCAGCGCCTGCGCGCGCAGCTGTCGCCCTCGGCTGAAGGCTGGAAGGTGCGCCGCACCCTGCCCTTCGCCACGCCGTGGCGCACGCTGCAGATCGCCGACCGTGCCGGCGGCCTGGTCGAATCGGACCTGATCCTCAACCTCAACGAACCCAACGCACTGGGTGATGTGAGCTGGGTGAAGCCAGCCAAGTACCTGGGCGTGTGGTGGTCGATGCACCTGGACAACGAGAGCTGGGCGACCGGGCCGAAGCACGCGGCCACCACCGCCAAGACGAAAAAAGTCATCGACTTCGCCGCGGCGCACGGCTTCCGCGGCGTGCTGGTGGAGGGCTGGAACCCAGGCTGGGACGGCATGTGGGTGGGCAATGGCTACGACTTCGATTTCACCCGCGCCACGCCCGATTTCGACATCGAAGCGCTGTCGGCGTATGGCCTGAAGAAAGGCGTGCACCTGATCGGCCACCATGAAACCGGCTGCGCCATCGAACATTACGAGGCCCAGCTGGACGCCGCGCTGGACCTGTACGCACGGCTGGGCGTGGACCAGTTCAAGACCGGCTACGTCTGCGACGACGGCCAGGTCGACCGCCGCAATCCCACGGGGGGCCCACTGTGGCGCGAGTGGCATGACGGGCAGTTCATGGCCCGCCACCATCTGAAGGTGGTGCAGGAAGCCGCGCGCCGGCACCTGTCGGTGAACCCGCATGAGCCGATCAAGGACACCGGCCTGCGCCGCACCTATCCCAACTGGATCTCGCGCGAAGGCGCACGCGGCATGGAGTACAACGCCTGGGGCCAACCACCGAACCCGCCGGAGCACGAGGTCAACCTGGTGTTCACCCGCATGCTGGCCGGGCCGATGGATTACACCCCGGCATCCTCAGCCTGAAGGGCCGCCACGGCCAGGCCATCCCCAGTACGTTGGCGCGGCAGCTGGCGCTGTACGTGGTGCTGTACAGCCCGATCCAGATGGCCGCCGACCTGCCCGAACACTACCTGCAGCATCGCGAGGCGTTCCGTTTCATCGAGGACGTGGCGGTGGACTGGGAGCAGAGCCGCGTGCTCGATGGCGAAGTGGGTGACTACGTGACGATCGTGCGCCGCGACCGCAACAGCCGCGACTGGTTCCTCGGCAGCATCACCGATGAACACGGCCGCGTGCTGCCGGTGTCACTGGGCTTCCTGGAACCTGGCGTGCGCTACCGCGCCGAGATCTACCGTGATGGTGAAGGCGCGGATTTCCGCAGCAACCCGTTCGCGTTCGTTCGCGAAACCCGCGAAGTGACCAGCGCCGATGCACTGACGCTGGTGCTGGCACCCGGCGGTGGCCAGGCCATTCGCTTCACGCCGATCCGCTGAACGTTTTCCTGCCTGCGCCCCCGTAGCGCCCGAGCCCACGCTCGGGCGGCGGTGCGTAGCACCGAAATGCAGCCGAGCATGGGCTCGGCTCTACAGAACGAGACACTTGAAAGCGATTACATCCCTGCAGACGCCATTGAATACGTATGCAGGGTGATTCCCGCGAAGAACGCGCTGCCTACCATAGCGGCGACGACAGCGGCCACCGCGTCGCACGTTCACGGCCCCGCCGGAACGCTCACAAATCGATCTGCAACATTGCCTGGGAGGGGAAAATGTTGAACCACAAGCGCAGCGCGCTGAGCATCGCGCTGGCCGTTGTCCTGGCGCCGACACTGGCGTCGGCACAGTCCACGCAGAACACCACCACACCGGCCGGCACCGCCGCCACCAACCTCGATACGGTGCAGGTCACCGGCATCCGCCGCGGCATCGAGAGCGCGATCGCGGTCAAGCAGGACGCCACCTCGGTGGTCGAAGCGATCTCCGCCGAAGACATCGGCAAGCTGCCCGACGTCAGCATCGCCGAGTCCATTTCGCGCCTGCCCGGCCTGGCCGCCCAGCGCGTGGCGGGCCGCGCGCAGGTGATCAGCGTCCGCGGCCTGTCGCCGGACTTCGCCACCACCCTGCTCAATGGCCGCGAAGTGGTCAGCACTGGCGACAACCGTGGCGTCGAGTTCGACCAGTACCCGTCCGAACTGGTCAACGGCGTGACCGTGTACAAGACCCCTGACGCGGCACTGGTCGGCCAGGGCCTGTCGGGCACCATCGACATGCAGACCGCGCGCCCGCTCAGCTTCGGCGAGCGCGTGATCGCGGTCAGTGGCCGCTACCAGAAGAGCTCGCTGGGCCGCGCCGCCAACACCGATCCGTACGGCAACCGCTTCAGCGCCAGCTACATCGACCAGTTCCTGGACAAGACCCTGGGCATCGCCATCGGCTATGCGCACAGCGACATGCCGATCCAGGAGAACCAGGTCGGCCTGTACGAACCGTGGACCACCGAGCACACCGACAAGGGCGACCGTCCGGGCGTGGGTGCCGGCACCTACTTCTCCGATGGCATCAAGGCGCTGCGCCGCACCGGCAACAACAAGCGCGACGGCGTGATGGCCACGATCCAGTTCCGGCCGAACAACAGCTGGACCAGCACCTTCGATGCGTTCCACACCGAAGCCGAGCAGATCGACACCGCCAACCAGTTCGAGCTGAACCTCAGCAACTACAACGGCAACTACACCCCGGGCCTGCTGGTCAGCAACCCGCAGGTCAACGCCAATGGTTCGTTCACTGGCGGCACCGCCAGCGGCGTGTACCCGCTGGTACGCGGCATGTACAACAAGCGCAAGGACAAGATCGACGCGTTCGGCTGGAACAACGAGTTCAACTTCAGTGGCGTCAAGCTGGTCGCCGACCTGAACTACTCCAAGGCCACGCGCGACGAGCTGAACCTGGAAAACAACCTGCAGCTGACGCCGATGCCGCAGCTGGATACGGTCGGCGTGTCGATCCGCCAGGACGGCTTCTCGCAGATCAGCCCGGGCCTGAACTACTCCAACCCGGATGCGTTGTTCCTGACCAACACCATCTATGGTTCCGGCTACGGCAAGGTGCCGAAGGTGGAAGACCGCCTGAAGGGTGGCAAGCTGGCCGCCACCATCGCCCTGCCCGACGCCGTCGCGTCGTGGGCGCCGGACATCGACATCGGCGTGAACTACGCCGACCGCCGCAAGGTGAAGACCCAGTCCGAAGGCAACATCCTGCTGGGTGCGCAGGGCGACGCCAACATCGCCTCGGACCTGCAGTACCGCCCGGTCAACCTGGGCTTCGCCGGCCTCGGCACCATCCCGGCCTGGAACGTACCGGCCGCGGTGGGCCGCTACATGACCTTCAACCCGGTCGACAACCTGGACTACCTGATTCCCAAGTCGTGGACGGTACAGGAGAAGATCACCACCGCCTGGGCGCGCCTGAACATCAACGCCGACATCGGCGACGTCGGCGTGCGCGGCAACATCGGCGTGCAGATGCAGCACACCGACCAGAGTTCGGATTCGCGCTACTTTGACCGCTCCCGCCCAGCGGGCGAGAACGTTCTTCCTATCGCCAGCGGGAAAACTTATAACGATTGGTTGCCGAGCCTGAACCTGGCATTCCTCTTCCCGCACCAGCAGACCCTTCGCTTCGCCGTCGCCAAGCAAGTCGCGCGCCCGCGCGTGGATCAGATGCGTGCCGGTCTGGACTTTGGTGTTGCCCGAGAAACCGGCAAGCCCGGGGCCAGTGGCGGCAACCCTCTGCTGGATCCCTGGCGTGCGACCGCGGTCGACTTGTCCTACGAGAAGTACTTCGGCGAGAAGGCCTACGTGGCGGCGGCGATCTTCTACAAGGACCTGAAGAGTTACGTCTATACGCAGACAATTGATGGTTATGATTTCAGCGATCAAGTGGCCAACTGGGTTTCTCAACCAGGCGATGCACCGGTGCTGACCACCGGCACCTTCTCCGCCCCGCAGAACGGCAAGGGCGGCACGCTGAAGGGCCTGGAACTGACCGCATCGTTCCCGCTGGAGATGCTGACCGACAGCCTGCGTGGCTTCGGCGTGCAGGCCAGCGCGACCTTCAACAAGAGCGACATCACCATCCTGGACCCGGAGAGCGCCTCCAGCGTGGGCAGTGATCCGATCAGCCTGCCGGGCCTGTCCAAGCGCGTGTACAACTTCACCGCCTATTACGAGCGCAGCGGCTTTGAAGCACGCGTCAGCCAGCGCCGCCGTTCGGACTTCATCGGCGAGATCGGCAACTTCAACGGCAACCGCAGCCTGCGCTACGTGGTCGGCGAGAACGTGACCGATGCGCAGATCAGCTACACCTTCAGCGACAGCAGTGCCCTGGGTGGCCTGACCCTGCTTCTGCAGGGCAGCAACCTGACCAACGAGCCGTACCGCACCTACGCCGGCAGCAAGGACCGCCCGCTGGAGTACATCGAGTGGGGCCGCACATACATGCTGGGCGTGAACTACAAGTTCTGATCACGGCCGGGTCGTGCCGGCCGCTGGCTGGCACCCCGAACCCGGTAGCGCCGGCCGCTGGCCGGCAACACAAAGGGAGCAGGACCGGAAACCCGCTGCGCAGGCAGCGGGTTTTCTTATGCGCGGATGCCAGCACGTGATCGGCAAGGCCCATGCAGCGACGTTCCAACCCGTAGATCCACGCCATGCGTGGATGCCGTTCTCTGGAATCCCACCCACAAAAAAGGGACGGGGCGCTTCGGCCCCGTCCCCGCAAGTACCGCCACCGGAGAAAACGGTCAGCTGCGTCGGGCGCAATACACCGCGCGCGGCGGCAGCTGGAGTTCGTTGCCCTGCACCGTGCCCGCATCCGGGCCCGGTACCGCCACCTGCTGCCAGTTGCCCGGCGGCAGCGGATGGGTCACCGCCTCGGCCGACAGGTTGAAGGCCAGCAGGAGGGTTTCATCTGCAAGCATACGCTCGAACAGCAGCACAGGCTCGGCGCTTTCAAGGAATCTGATGCTGCCATGCAGAAGCGCCGGCTGGGTATGCCGCCAGGCCAGGAACGCGCGGAACGCCGCCAGCACCGAGTGCGGGTCGCGTTCCTGCACGGCCACCGCCGCCGCCCGGTGCTCGGCCGGAATCGGCAGCCAGGGCTGGCCGCTGGTGAAACCTGCTAACGGCGCATCGGTCCATGGCAGCGGGGTGCGGCAGCCATCACGGCCCTTGAAGTTCGGCCAGAAGGTGATGCCGTAGGGGTCCTGCAGTGCCTCGAACGGTACCTCGGCCTCGGCCAGGCCCAGCTCCTCGCCCTGGTACAGGCAGACCGAGCCGCGCAGCGAGCACAGCATCGCCACCAGCATCCGCGCCAGGCGCGGATCGGCCGGGTGGCCGCCCCAGCGGCTGACCGCCCGCTCCACGTCGTGATTGGACACCGCCCAGCACGGCCAGCCTTCGGTCATCGCCGCTTCCAGCCGCGAGACCGTGTCGCGGATATAGGCCGCGCTGTAGTCATCCACCAGCAGCTCGAAGCTGTAACCCATGTGCAGGCGGCCATCGCGGGTGTACTCGGCGGTGGTCGCCAGCGAATCCTCCGAAGAGATCTCGCCCAGGCTGACCGCGCCCGGGTACTGATCCAGCAGCGCGCGCAGGCGCTCCAGGAACGGCAGGTTCTCCGGCTGGGTGTTGTTGTAGTAGTGGTACTGGTAGGCGTACGGGTTGTCCGGGCTGAAGCCGCGCCCCACCCGCTTCTCCGCCGGCTTGGGCGGGTTGTCACGCAGCTGCGCATCGTGGAAGCAGAAGTTGATCGCATCCAGGCGGAAGCCATCCACGCCGCGATCGAGCCAGAAACGGACATTGTCCAGGGTGGCCTGCTGCACGTCCGGGTGGTGGAAGTTCAGGTCCGGCTGGTCGACCAGGAAGTTGTGCAGGTAGTACTGCTCACGGCGCGGCTCCCACTGCCAGGCGCCGCCACCGAACAGCGACAGCCAGTTGTTCGGCGGGGTGCCGTCCTCGCGCGGGTCGGCCCACACGTACCAGTCGGCCTTCGGATTGCTGCGGTCCTGGCGGCTCTCACGGAACCAGGCATGCTCGATCGAGGTATGGCTCAGCACTTGGTCGATCATCACCTTCAGGCCCAGGCCGTGGGCCTTGGCCAGCAGGCGGTCGAAGTCGTCCAGGCTGCCGAACAGCGGGTCGACGTCGCGGTAGTCGGCGATGTCGTAGCCGAAATCGGCCATGGGGGACTTGAAGAACGGCGAGATCCAGATCGCATCCACGCCCAGCGCGGCAATGTGGTCCAGGCGCTCGATGATGCCCGGCAGGTCGCCCACCCCATCGCCGTTGGCATCGAGGAAACTGCGCGGGTAGATCTGGTAGATGACGGCTCCGCGCCACCATGGATAGTGCGACATCGACAGCCCCCCTCCGGGCATGCGGGACCCGCCGGCAGCGGGCCGAAATCCTGATCCGGCAAGCTTAGCGGTGGCCTCGCGGGCATGGCGCAACCTGCATACGTATTCACGCGAAGGGCCGCGCAGGCCGGGCTGGAATTGCCGCTCGGGCCGGTTTGCGCCCGAATTCACGGCCAGCGCCTATAATCGATGGTGAGCCTGAAAGCCTGATCGCATGACCATCACCGAAGACACCCGTCCCGCCCTGGGCCTGCCCCAGATCCAGTCGCTTGCCGCGGCCGACATGGCCGCCGTCGACGCCCTGATCCGGCGCCGGCTGTCCTCGGACGTCGTGCTGATCAACCAGATCGCCGACCACATCATTTCCGCCGGCGGCAAGCGCCTGCGCCCGATGCTGGTGATGCTGGCCGGCCACGCGGTCGGCCACGCCGGCCCGGAGCACCACCAGCTGGCGGCGATCATCGAGTTCATCCACACCTCTACCCTGCTGCACGACGACGTGGTGGACGAGTCCAGCCTGCGGCGTGGCCGCAGCACCGCCAACGCGCTGTGGGGCAACGCGCCCAGCGTGCTGGTGGGCGACTTCCTGTACTCGCGCAGCTTCCAGCTGATGGTCGAGCTGGAGCGCATGCCGGTGATGCAGATCCTGGCCGATGCCACCAACCGCATCGCCGAGGGTGAAGTGCTGCAGCTGCTGCACGTGCACAACCCGGATACCGACGAAGCCGCCTACCTGCGCGTGATCGAGCGCAAGACCGCGGTGCTGTTCGCCGCCGGTACCCGCCTGGGCGCGCTGGCCAGCGGCGTGGATGAAGCCACCCAGCAGGCCCTGTTCGACTACGGCATGCACCTGGGTTACGCATTCCAGATCGCCGACGACGTGCTGGACTACTCGGCCAACGCCGAGGAGCTGGGCAAGAACCTGGGCGACGACCTCGCCGAGGGCAAGGCCACGTTGCCGCTGATCCACGCGATGGCCCACTCCGATGACGCTACCCGCGAGCGCCTGCGCACCATCGTGCAGGACGGCGACGCCTCGGCAATGCCGGAAGTGCTGGCCGCGATCCGCGCCACCGGCGGCCTGGAGTACAGCCGCCGCCGTGCCGAAGAGTACGCCGAAGCCGCCGAGCGTGCCCTGGATGGCCTGGCCGACAACGATGCCGTGGCCGCCCTGCGTGGCCTGGCCCGCTACGCGGTGCAGCGCTCGCATTGATGGGTTGAGGTGTGCCGACCAACGGTCGGCACCCACCCACCGGCATTCCGGTGGGGGGGGGCCCCTTGGTGGGCCCGCAAACCGCCCCTATTCACCCAATTGTTTTTGGGGGGGGGGGGCGGGCCCCCCCATTTTTTTTGGGGGTTTTCCTGATTATACGGTCCGGCGGGCTGTTACAAATAAAAAA
>NZ_JBAWUK010000017.1:70316-83463 GCF_037079935.1 Stenotrophomonas maltophilia group sp. Smal12
CCACCGCCCCCCACCCCCCCCCCCGAGGGTGGGGGGGGGGGGCCGGCGGTGCCGCCCAAGCAAACCGCTCCCTTTCCCCCCATGTGTGGGCCCCCCCCGGGGCCCCCCACCCCCCGGGGGGGGCGGGCCCCCCGCCACCCCCCCCCCCCCCCCCCCACTACCACTGCACGGCTCAACGCTTCTCGAAGCGTTCCTCGAAGAATTCATCCAGCGCCTTCCACGCGCGCTTGGCCGCCCGCTCGTTGTACTGGCAGCCCGGTGGGCTGTTGGCGTCGCGCTCGGCGAAGCAGTGCACGGCACCGCTGTAGTTGGTGAACTCCCAATCGACCTTGGCCGCATCCATTTCCTTCTGGAAAGCGGCGATGTCCTCGGCGGTCACGCTCCTGTCATCGGCCCCGTTGAGCACCAGCACGGACGGATGGGCGCCACCGGCCTGCGCCGGCAGCGGCGAACCCAACCCACCGTGCAGGCTGACCACAGCGGCCAGCGGCGCACCGGCGCGGGCCAGCTCCAGCACCGTGGTGCCACCGAAACAGAAACCGACCGCACCGATCCGGCTGGCATCCAGCGGTACCTTGCCGGCCTGCGCCTTGAGCACGTTCACCGCTTCCAGTGCACGCGCACGCAGCAGCGGCCGGTCGTTGCGCAGCTTGCTGGCCACCGGTCCCGCCTCCGCATCGCTCTTCGGCCGCACGTCCTTGCCGTAGACATCAGCCACCAGCACCACGTAGTCATCACCGGCCAGCTGCTTGGCCTTCTCGATGGCCGACTCGTTCACGCCCTTCCAGTTCGGCACCATCACCAGGCCGGGGCGCTTGTCATGCTCGCCATCGTCATAGACCAGCACACCACTGAAGGTCGTGCCCTGGTGCTTCCACTCCACCGGCTGCGTCTTCATCGCCGCCCACGCCGGCATCGCCGCCAGCCCCAGCATCATCGCCACACCGCATCGCCAACGATTCATGCGCCTGCTCCGCAAGAAAAAGGGGACGGAGGGGATTAAGCCGTTTTCGCCCCTCCCGCGTCGCATTCTGCATTGGCGGCGTGACGCAGGTGTGGTTGGATACGACTTAATCCCCTCTGTCCCCTTTTTTCGCATGAATCCTGTTGATCGCTTTCTGTCTGGCCTGATCCCGCGTTTGCCTGCCGAGGATGCCCCGCAGTGGGCACATGTCCAGGGCGCCAGCGCCGAGGACCTGCAGCGCCTGCGTGTGCAGTGGCCGCAGGTGCCGGACAGCCTTGTGGAACTCCTATCGCGCGTGGATGGCACCCACTACCGGGAGTACCCCGGCGGCAAGGTCTGCGTACTGATGCTGGGCTCGGACGTGGAGGACGGTGGCTACCCGTACTACCTGCGATCAGTCGCGCAGATCTTCGAGGACCAGCAGCAGTGGGACGACAGCATCCGTTCCATCTACGAAGAGTGGCTGGATGACGAGCCGGAGATCCTGGGTAAAGGCATCGACGGTGATCTGCCGATGAGCAGGCGCCTGTGCTTCTCGCACTGCATGAACAACGGCGGCACCTCGATGCTGTACCTGGATTTCGATCCGGCACCGGGTGGCACCGTCGGCCAGGTGGTGCGCTACCTGCACGATCCGGACAGCTATGCAGTCATTGCGCCGAGCTTCGATGCGTACCTGCAGCAGCTGATCGATGGCGATTACGCGTTCATCGACCAGGACGAGGATTGAAACCCAGCCGAGCATGGGCTCGGCTCTACAGTAGATTCACGCCATGCGTGGATGGCGATCTCACCCGCGTTCGATCCAGTGCAACGTGCCGGGCGCGAACGCCAACAGATCCGCTGCGGCCAGCTGATCCCGCGACCAGCGCCGTTCCGGCGGCTTCGGCTGCCGGGCACCCACCGGACCGTCGTAGTCGCGCACCAGCAGGCCGATGCGCGCGGCCCCAGCCTGCAACAGCGCATCGATACGCTGCAACCACTGGCCGGCATCGTCCAGGGCTTCATCGCGGCGTGCCTGCTGATCCTGTTCATGCCGCGCCAACTGCGCCGCCAACGCGCGCGCGATCTTCGCTTCGCTCCAGCCCTTCCTGCGCCAGCGTTCGGCATCGCCGTTCCACGCACGAACCGCCTGCGCCGAGGCCAGCGACGTGCCGCAATCGCAGTGCACGGCACTCAACCACGGCTGCCAACCGGGCCCGACCGCTGACTGCAGGCTGGGCGAATCCTGCGCAAACAGGCGCCGGCCACTGCGCTGCATGATCGCGGCGGCTTCAATGTGCGATAAGGATGCGGGCAGGAACAGGGTAATGAAGGTGCACACGCGGCTATCCGGGTCCGTCCGGGGATGCGCCCATGGTAACTCGCCGGGGTCAGAGCCCTTTCCTGAGGAAAGGGATCCGACCCCGATCCGGCGGATCAGGCGATGCCCAACCCCGGAATCGCGCTGATGCTGTCCGGATCGAACCCAGCCAGTTCGGCGAAATGGCGTCCGCGCGCCACGTAATCGCGGTAGGCCCCGAAGCTCGGCGCACCCGGCGACAGCAGCACCACCCCGCCCTGTGCGCCCAGCGCCGTGCGCGCCAACGCCATCGCCTCGGCGAGATCGCCCGCAGCGTGCAGGCCAAAGCGGCCGGCATCGGCCAGCGGCTGCAGCATCGCGTGGATGCGCGGGCCGTTGCTGCCCATGGTCACGATCTCCACCGGCGGCACATCGTGCGCCATGTGCTGCATGAAGTCGGTCCAATCCAGGCCACGGTCGTGCCCGCCCACCAGCAGCGCGATGCGCTGCCCAGCAAAGCACTCCAGCGCGGCCAGGCTGGCATGCGGCGTGGTGCTGATCGAATCATTGACGTAGGTCAGGCCATCGGCCACGCCGATGCGCTGCAGGCGGTTCGGCAGCGGGCGGAAATCCTGCACTGACGGTGCCAGCGCCACGGCATCCAGGCCCAGCGCTTCCAGTGCAGCCAGCACCGCGCACAGATTGCCGCGGTTGTGGCGTCCCGGCAGCGGCGTGTTGCGGGTATCGAACACCGCCTGTTCGCCGCGATGCACGATGTCGCCCCGCATATGCCAGCCCTGCGGCTGGTTGAACCAGACCACCTCACTATCGGGCAGCGACAGTGCCGCCAGGTGCGGATCGGCCGCATTGAGCACGGCAATGCGCGGCGCGGCTTCCGTCACCAGCCGCAGCTTGTCTTCGATGTAACGCCGTTCGCTGCCGTGCCAGTCCAGGTGTTCCGGGAACAGGTTCAGCACCACTGCCACCTGCGGGTGGGCGCCACTGCGCGCCACTTCACCGGTCTGGTAGCTGGACAGCTCGACGGCCCAGTACTCGGGCGCCGGCTGCGGGTCCAGCACCTCCAGCAGCGGCAGGCCGATGTTGCCGACCAGTCCGGTGCGGTGGCCGGCCGCGCGCAACAGGTGCGCGACCAGCGCGGTGGTGGTGCTCTTGCCCTTGGTGCCGGTCACGCACACGGTGTCGTGCACGATGCCATCGTCAGCCGCATGCTCGGCGAACCACAGCGCGGTGCCGCCGATGAAGGTGGTGCCCTGCGCTGCCGCCGCCAGCGCGATCGGCTGATAGGGACTGATCCCGGGCGATTTGATCACCACGTCGAACGCGGCCAGCGCTTCAGCAGAAGGCTCGCCACGCACGTCCAGCGCGCCCTGTGTTTCCACGCGCGCGGCCCCGACTTCGGCCGCCGGGCAGAACAGGCTCAGCGGCAGCGTGGGCAGGCGCTCACGCAGCACCGCAAACGCGGCGCGGCCCTCGCGGCCCCAGCCCCACAGCGCGACGCGCTTTCCTTCAAGCTTCGAAATCTTCACGCACCCGTTCCCACAGCGCAGCCGGAACGCGGTGCTCGCCCTGCAGTTGCAGCAGCGGTGCCAGTTCCAGTTCGGCGGCATCCAGCTGCGGCTGGATCTCGTTGCAGAAGCGCTTCACCAGCACGTCTTCCTTCCACTCCGGGCGCTGCGCCAGCGTCGCCATCGCCGCACGCGATTCGCGGCCTTCACCCACGCACTCGAACGGCTTGTGGTCCTGGAATTCCAGCAGCGCATCGAAGCCACCGGCCTGCTCGGCATCGTCCAGCAGGTTGCGGCCGAAGATGCGCACCAGGCGCGTCTTGGGCATGAACGGGGCCAGCGCCAGGAACACGAAATGGCACTTCGGGCAGACGCCACACCAGCGGTTCACCGGGCGCTCGCCGAGGATGTGGAAATTGCGGTTGCAGCTGGAGAAGTGCGCGTCGTAGAAATCAGTCTTGGCGAACTGGCGGGCCACCGCCAGCTCGGACATCGGTCGCAGCAGCGAGTAGTACTGCAGATCCGCCGCCACGTACTTCCGCACATGGCTGCCGAACGCCTGCTCGCAGGCCCAGCCCTTGGACCACTGGTGATTCACTTCGCCGGTGCCCGGAATCTGGCTGCCGTAGCTGGCCGAACGCTCGTTGGAGAACACCACCTGGTCCACGCCGTGCAGCAGGGCGGCCAGCACCATGATTGCCGAGTTCACCACCGTCACCGGGATATGGCCGTTCCAGGCGCCCTGGCGGTTCAACTCGAACAGTTCCGGTGCCAGCGTGCGGCCCAGGTTCAATGTCGGCAGGCCGGTGCGCTCGGCGCACGCACGGATCAGCTGCGAGCCACCGATCCAGGTCACCGTCTCGTCCACGCCGGCACGGCGCAGCGCTTCGATGCTGACCAGCGAATCCTTGCCGCCGCCGATGGCCACCAGCGCGTGCGGCCGCAGGCCCAGCGCCGGCGCCTGCACGGCCTCGCCCTGCACCGGCAACCGGAAGCGGCCGCGCAGGTTCAGGCCGTTGCGGTAGGCGAATTCGCCCAGGCCGTTGAGGTAAATGGTCTCCACCAGTGCGGCGGTATCGGCATCGATGCTGTAACTGTCGATGCTGACCGTATCCGGTACGCCGGCCTTGTAGTAGCTGACGCCGGCGATCAGGTGCAGCAGCTGCAGCGCACGCTGCACGGCGGCGGCGCGCGCCTCGTCCAGCACGAACGGGGCGCCGGGCACGGTGATGGTTTCCACCATCTCCGGGCCGTCGTCGAAGGCGTAGACCAGCCGGGCCACGCCGGTATCCGCTGCGAAGTCGCAGCGGACGAAGCGGAAGCGGGAAACCTGGTGTTTGTCGAAAGCAGTCATGGTGTATCCGGTCAGGCACGGGCCCGCGCGAAGGCGCGGGGCGTGTCGGTGGGCGGGTGCAGGGCGCGCGCGGTGGTCATTCGATCACGTCTTCGCGCGGCAGCTTCCGCTGGTTGTAGGTGTTGGCCATCACATAGCCGTAGGCACCGGCATCGGCGATCAGCATCACGTCGTCCGGCGCAGTGGACACCGGCAGCTTGCGGCGCTTGCCGAACACATCGCTGGATTCACAGATCGGCCCGACCACATCGAACGCCGCTTCGGCATACCCCCCCTGCCGGCTGAGGTTCTCGATGTCATGCCAGGCGTCGTACAGCGCCGGGCGCATCAGTGCGTTCATGCCGGCGTCCAGGCCGACACGGCGCACGCCGTCCTTTTCCACCACCTGGGTGGCATGGGTCAGCAGCACGCCCGATTCGGCCACCAGGTAGCGGCCCGGCTCGATCGCCAGGCGGAATGCCGGGTGCAGTGCCTTTACCTCGGCCAGGCCCTCGGCCCAGGCGTCCAGGTCGAAGGGTTCGTCTTCGTCGCTGTACGGAATCGGCAGGCCGCCACCGATATCGATGGTCTGCACGCTGCCGATCCGGCGGGCGAAACCGGCCAGCTCATCGCACATCAGGCGCCAATGCTGCGCGGTTTCCACGCCGCTGCCCAGGTGCGCATGCAGGCCCACCACGCGGCTGCCCAGTTCGGTGGCCGCGCGCACGAACTCGTCGACGCGGGCGATCGGCAGGCCGAACTTGGACTCCTTGCCACCGGTACGGACCTTGGCGTGGTGGCCCTCACCCCGGCCCAGATCGACGCGCAGCCACAGCTCGCGGTTACGGAACAGGTCCGGCCAGCGCTGCAGCGCTTCCACGTTGTCGACGGTCACGGTCACGCCCAGCGCAAACGCCGCCTCGTACTCGCTGCGCGGGCAGAAGCTGGGGGTGAACAGCACGCGCTTGGGCGACAGTTCCGGCAGGTGCTGGAACACATGCTTCAGCTCGCCGTGCGACACGCACTCCAGGCCGAAGCCTTCGGCTTCCAGCAGCTGCAGGATGGCCGGGTGGCTGTTGGCCTTGATCGCGTAGTAGCGCTGGTCGATCGGCTTGATCGCGGCCAGTGCACGGGCGCGGGCGCGCACCGTCGGCAGGTGGTAGACGTAGCGCGGCGTACCGGCATCGGCCAGCTGCAGCAGGTGCGCACGCTGGCCGCGCCACCACGGCGTGCCGCGCGGGCGCACGGTGCCGGCAATCTCGCGCCAGCGCGGGCCGAACACTTCGGTCTCCTCCACCGGCATCGCGCCGCTGTCGATCAGCTCTGCGTGCAGGATCGGCAGCAGGCCATCGGCATCGGCCTCGTCGATGACGAAGGTCAGGTTCAGGTCGTTGGACGACTGCGAGATCATGTGCACGCGCTCACGGCCGAAGGTCGCCCACACGTCCGACAGCTTGTGCAGCAGCGACCGCATGCCACGGCCCACCAGGGTGATCGCCGCGCACGGCACGATCACCTTCACCTTGCAGATCTGCGACAGGTCGGCCGACAGCGCGGCCAGCACATCGGTGTTGACCAGGTTCTCGGACGGGTCCAGCGACACGGTGACGTTGGTCTCGGCCGAACCGATCAGGTCCACCGACAGGCCGTGCTTCTTGAACAGGTTGAACACATCGGCCAGGAAGCCGACCTGCTGCCACATGCCGATGCCTTCCATCGACACCAGCACGATGCCATTGCGGCGGCTGATCGCCTTCACCCCCGGCACCGGTGCGGCGCTGCCATCGATGCTGGTGCCCGGCAGTTCCGGGCGCTCGGTATCGAGGATGGCCATCGGCACGCCGGCATCGCGGCACGGCTTGATCGAGCGCGGGTGAAGCACCTTGGCGCCGGTGGTGGCGATTTCCTGCGCTTCGTAATAGTCCAGGCGGGTCAGCAGGCGCGCGTCCGGCACGTCCTTCGGATTGGCGCTGAACATGCCCGGCACATCGGTCCAGATCTCCACCCGGCTGGCGCCGAGCAGCGCACCGAAGTACGCCGCCGAGGTATCCGAGCCACCACGGCCGAGGATGGCGGTACCACCATCGGCATGCCGCGAAATGAAGCCCTGGGTGATCAGCAGGCGGGTCGGCTGCGCGCGGAAGCGCTGCATCCACTCCGCGTCGGCGCGCCACTGGCAGTTCACCGACAGCCGCTGCGACCAGTCGCTCTGGTTCGGCTGCGGCGGCATCGCGTCCAGCCACTGGCGGGCATCCATCCAGCCCATGTCCAGGCCCGAGGCGCGCAGATAGGCCGCGCCCAGGGTGGAGGACAGCAGCTCGCCCTGGCCCAGCACTTCGGCCTGCCAATCCAGCGGACGGGTGGCCGCCCGCGCATCGTCGAGCAGGCCCTGCAGTGCCGCCAGCCGTTCGGCCAGCACCTCGCGGCCCAGGCCGAGTTCGGCCAGGAAGCCCTCATGCCGCTCGACAAGCGCTGCCACGCGATCACCGCTGTCCGGCGCGCCGTCGGCAATCGCGGTCAGTTCGTTGGTGACCCCGGACAGCGCCGATACCACCACCAGCACGCGCGATCCGGTCTCTTCCGCGCGTTTTTTCGCCAGCTTCCCGATCGTGTCCCAGCGGTGACGACGCGACACCGAGGTGCCGCCGAACTTCAGTACGATCCAACGATCGACAAGGGGGGAAGCTGACATGGATTGGCTATGTAGAATGTGGGGAAGCCGCCCTCGGGGGCGGAACCTTCGATTCTAAGCGCAATATCCCCGTAGATGGCCGTCCTCCGTTACCTGCAGCTCGATGTCTTCGGCCCCCGCCCCGGAACCGGCAATCCACTGGGCGTCATCCTGGACGCCGACGCGCTCTCCAGCAGCCAGATGCAGGCCCTGGCTACCTGGCTGAACCTGTCCGAGACGGTGTTCTTCCTGCGCCCCACCGCGCCCGGCGCCGATTACCACATCCGCATCTTCACACCGACCCGTGAGCTGGCCTTCGCCGGCCACCCCAGCGTCGGTGCCGCCTGGGCGGCGGTGACCTGCGGCCTGGCCCAACCGCGCGACGGCGCCCTGCTGCAGCAATGCGCGGCAGGGTTGCTCCCAGTACGGGTGAGCGGCCCGGCCGAGGCACTGGAGATCCAGCTGGCCTGCCCGCCGACACGGCAACTGGACACGGAGGCAGGCGGAGCGCCCGCCGCGCTGTTGGCGCTCGCTGCCGACGGGCAGGCGCCCGAACTCTGGGACAACGGCGCACGCTGGTGGCTGCTGCCACTGCGCGATGCCGCCGCCGTTCGCGAGCTGGCACCGGACATGGCCGCGCTGGCCGACTGGAGCCTTGCCACCGATGCCACCGGCGTGGCGGTGTTCGCCGACGAAGCCGGCGCCGGCCATGCCCGCGTGGTGCGTGCGTTCTGCCCCGCCGATGCCCCCAGCGTGCCCGAGGACCCGGTCACTGGCAGCGCCAATGCGCTGATCGGCGCCTGGCTGCGGCAGTGCGATGCCCTGCCCGGCGGCGAAGGCCGCTACGTGGCCAGCCAGGGCCGCGAAGTGGGCCGCGATGGCCGCGTGCAGGTGCAGGTCGACGCGCAGGGCACGGTGTGGATCGGCGGCCAGGTGCAGCCGGTCATCGACGGCCAGATCCGTTGGCTGTAGAGCCGAGCCCACGCTCGGCTGCTTCTTCTCACACCCCGACACAGCCGAGCATGGGCTCGGCTCTACAACCGCGCGTTAAGCTGCGCGCCACCCGATCCTGGAGTTTCGCCCCGATGACCACCCGCCGTTTCCTGCAGCTGGATGTGTTTTCCCCGCGCGCCGGCGCTGGCAACCCGCTGGCCGTGGTACTCGATGCCGACGGCCTGGACGATGCCAGCATGCAGGCCATCGCGCGCTGGACGCGCCTGCCCGAGACCACCTTCGTGTTTCCGCCCCAGGCCGACGGTGCCAGCTACCGGCTGCGCATGTTCAGCCCGCAGAAGGAAGTGCCGTTCGCCGGTCACCCCAGCGTCGGCACGGCGCATGCGGTGCTGCAGGCAGGCCTGGCCACACCGGTCGACGGCGTGCTGGTGCAGGACGGCATTGCCGGTGCCCTGCCGCTGCGCGTCAGCGGTGAGGGCGCGCAGCAGCGCATCGCCATCCGCACACCGCGCGCGCAGTTGGCGGAGATCGCTGAAGCCACCGATCCGCGCCTGCTGGCAGCACTGAAGGACTGGCCACTGGGCTCGCTGCCGCCGGCGCGCATGCAGGGCGGACGCAGCTGGTGGGTGGTGCAGGTGGCCGATGAAGCCGCATTGCGCGCCCTGCATCCGGACTGGGACGCGGTGGCTGCGCTGGCCGAGTCCACCGACAGCATGGGCGTGTTCGCCTATGCCTTCAGCGATGGCAGTGAGGGATTCGATCTGGCCGTGCGCGCTTTCGTCGGCAATGGTCGGCGCTTCGAGGACGCCGCCTCCGGGGCCGCCAATGCAGTGCTGGCCGCGTGGCTGGACCTGCGCGACGCGCTGCCACGTGGCCGTGCACCGTTCGAAGTCAGCCAGGGCCGCGAAGTCGGCCACGATGCGCGTCTGACCCTGCGGGTCGATGAGGACGGCGAGGTCTGGTCCGGGGGACAGGTGCAGACCGTCATCACCGGCACCCTTGATTGGTAAAGGGGTACTGTAGAGCCGAGCCCACGCTCGGCTGCTCCTCGGCCAGATCACGGGACCTGCAGAAGCCGAGCATGGGCTCGGCTCTACAGATGCGCCGGCTCAGCCCAGCTCGGCTTCCAGGCTGATCGGCACCGCGCTCAGCGCCTTGGATACCGGGCAGTTCTGCTTGGCATCATCGGCAATGGCACGGAACTGCGTCGCATCGATGCCGGGCACCACCGCCCTGACCTTCAGGCGGATCTGCGACAACTGCGGACCGCCTTCCAGCGACAGGTCGACCTTGGCTTCGGTGTCCAGCGAGGTCGGGGTGAAGCCTGCTTCGCCGAGCTTGGCTGACAACGCCATGGTGAAACAACCCGCGTGCGCGGCGGCAATCAGCTCTTCCGGATTGGTGCCCTTTTCGTCGCCGAAGCGGCTGTTGAAACCGTAGCGGGTCTTGTCCAGCAGCCCACTCTGCGGCGTGCTCAACTGCCCCTTGCCCGTCTTCAGATCGCCTTCCCAGTGCGCGGTGGCGTGTCGCGAGATTCCCATTGTGCTGCTCCTGCGTGGCGGTGATGAACGGCTACCCTCGCACGCCACGCGTTAGCCCTGCGTCGCTCCGCCGCACGCCGGACGTCGCCCCCGAGTCCGGCGCGTGGACACTTCCTCGCCAGCCCGGAACGCATTTTCCTCTTGTTTTCAGTGGTTTCGCGCACCCCACCGATCGGCGGGCGCCGGCGATCGAACACGCTGGCGTGCCCCCATCCCCCACCGCCGACCATGTACTGAATCGGCCTGGATATGAAAAAACATGCACTTTCCGCGCTTCGGGCTATTGGCGGCGCCCAAGAGTTGCCCTACATTGCGCTTGCCGACGGGGTTCGGCGCCGACCAAACAACCAACCGTTCACGGAACAGGAAACCATGGCAAAGACCGCTAAGAAGGCTGCCCCGAAGAAGGCAGCGAAGAAAGTCGCGACGAAGGCAGCCGCCAAGCCGGCCGCTCCGAAGCCGATCAAGGAAGTGCTGACCAAGTCCGGCCTGGTTGCACACATCGCTGAAGCCTCCGGCGTCGTCGCCAAGGACGTCCGCGCTGTGCTGGCCTCGCTGGAAAGCGCCGTCGCCTCCTCGGTGCACAAGAAGGGCGCTGGCTCCTTCACCCTGCCGGGCCTGCTGAAGATCACCACCGTCAATGTGCCGGCCAAGCCGAAGCGCAAGGGCATCAACCCGTTCACCAAGGAAGAGCAGTGGTTCGCCGCCAAGCCGGCCACCACCAAGCTGAAGGTGCGTCCGCTGAAGAAGCTGAAGGACGCCGCGCTGTAAGCGCGCGCCCCAACGTGGATTCCGACGGGACGGCTCTGGCCGTCCCGTTTTTTTTGCGTGCCCGGCGGTAGATCCACGCCATGCGTGGATGCGTCGCGCTGTGGCAATCCGCAACACAGCGTTGCCGCCTCCCCGGGAATGCCCGTACAGGCCCGTCGCCACTGGCCGAGCGCGGCCTGGGCAGGTGCTGGAACGTACCGGGTGGAACACTGCGTGCAGCGCCGGCCGTCGCCTCAGGCCGTGGCCTTGCCTATGGTGGGCACATCCTTCACAGCTACGGCGAGCACACCCTCATGGCCAGCCCCTCCACCCGCTACCGGATCTCGGTGACCCCCATCGAAAAGGACGGGCTGCAGTGCACAGGGCGCTGCACCATCGAACTGGAGCATCGCGCCAGCCGCGACCTGATGCGCCTGCTGGAGGTGGCCCCGCGTACCGCCGGTATCAGCGGCGACGAGCGTGCGACCCTGGTGATCGCCACCCAGCTGCTGCGCGATATCGTGCAGCGCCATGCCGAGACCGGCGGCCACGCACTGGCGGCCATCGCCGGCCAGGTCCTGCCAGCGCTGGACGCTCTGGATCAGCTGCCCTCCTCCCGCTGATCCCGGCGCAATCGCTACACTGCCGCCCTCCAGGTTGCCTCGCGGAGGAGGCAGACATGCGCAGGAACCTGTTGCTGATCGCACCCTTGGTGCTGCTGGGCTGTTCACGCCCGGCAGCACAGACGACCGGCGACATCGCGGCAGCGTCCGCTCCCGTCGCTGCTACCGCAGCCATGGACACCCGCACCGGCCCCGATCCCGCAGCAGTGCAGGCAAGTGAAATGCCGGTGCTGTCCGCTGTCGCCGACGATGCCGAGCCGCCATCGACGATGCTCAACCGCTACGTAGCGGCGTTGCTCAACCGCGACCGCGCCGCCAGCGATGCTGCCTGGACGATCCCGCCCAGCGACCCGCGGCATGCGGACGACGCCGCGCTGCGGCAGCTGCAGGACCTGCGCACCCTGCGCCTGCACAGCGATCCCCCGGTCGCCCGCGACGATCGGCAGCCACCGCAGCTGCTTGAAGTGCCGGTGCAGATCCGCGCGGTCACCGCCAACGGTACGTTCCGCTTCGGTGGCTGGTACCGCGTGCAACCCAGCAGCGATGGCAGCGCCTGGCAGATCCAGTCGGCGCAACTGCGTCCGATGCTGGACTGAACCGTTACAGCCGCATGCACGCGCGATTCAGCCTGCACGGCTACTCTTTGATCCATCCATTCCCTGCCATCGGTCACCGCCATGCGCCTGCGTTCCCTGATGACCCGCCTCGCTGCCTCCACCGTACTGATCGCCGCTGCGATCGGCGCGCAGGCGGCTCCCTCCATTTCCGGCCGCGAACTGTCGGTGGGTGCCAGCGACGTCCAGCAGTACCTCGATGGCAGCTTCCCGCGCACCCAGGACGCCCTTGGCGGCCTGATCTCCCTGACCATGAGCCATCCTCAGCTGAGCCTTCCGGCCGGCGAGCGCTTGAACCTGGGCATGGACGTGGCACTGGCCACCGCCGGCGGCAACCCGGCCAAACTGGGTACGGTGAAGCTCAGCAGCGGCCTGCGCTACGACGCGCAGACCCAGGGCTTCCACCTGCAGCAGCCCAGCGTGGACGACTTCACCCCGGCCAACCAGGGCGGCCGCCTCGACTCACGCACCCGTGGCCTGCTCAATGCCTGGCTGAGCGACTACGCCCAGCGCGAACCGATCTACAAGCTGGACCCGGCCGTGGCCGGGGTGCTCGGCGCGCTTCAGGTACAGGCGGCACAGGTCAAAAACGGCAAGCTGGTGGTCACCTTCAACCAGAACCTGGGCAACCTGGTGCCGGCAGGCCTGCTGGGCAAATAAGGTAGTGGCGGCCGCGGGGCGGCCGCGCCCACTGCCTCTGGCGGGCCGCGGCCGGGACTACCCGGATATCGGCTCAACCGGCAACTGCCTTGACCACCCCCTCGCTGAAACAACGCAAGTAAAACCGCTTGGGGCTGGTGTTCACCTTGCCGGCTAACACCAACTCCGGGTCGCGCCACTTCGCAACCCCGTTGGGCACATAAATCTGAAAGCTCGGCCACGAAATAAA
>NZ_JBAWUK010000018.1:0-52267 GCF_037079935.1 Stenotrophomonas maltophilia group sp. Smal12
TATACAAAAAACACCAACCACCCCCCCCACCGGCGTTTTTTTTTTTTTTTTTTTTTTTTTTTTTTTTTTTTTTGTTTTTTTGTGGTGTGGTGGCTTTTTTTTTTTTTTGGGGGGGGGGGGGGGGGGGGGGGGGGGGGTGCTCGGCGGGGGGTGTTTGGGCTCTATAATAAATGCGATGGGAGCGCCCCCCCCCCCCCCCCCCCCCCCCCCCCCCCCCCCCCCAGCGCATGAACCTGCTCCAGCGCTCAGCCGCGAGGGGGCTCAGCCCGGTGGCCGGGAAACCTCAATACCCCGCCGCCTGCCCATCCTTGCGACTCTCCGACGCGCCGTAATACACGCCCGTCTCCGGGTCGCGCATGATCGCCTGGTAACCGCCATACGGCCCATCTGCGAACACGATGCGATGCCCCTTGCGCATCAGCGCACGCACTGTTTCATATGGGAAGCCGGTTTCCAGATTCACTTCACCACCGTCGGCCATCGCCGTGGCCTGGCCGGTCGGCTCGGTCGAGCCTTCATGCTGGATGCGCGGTGCGTCGCCGGCTTCCTGCAGGTTCATGCCGAAGTCCACCAGGTTCATCACGATCTGCGCATGGCCCTGCGGTTGCATCGCACCGCCCATCACGCCGAAGCTGGCATACGGCTTGCCACCCTTGGTGATGAACCCCGGAATGATCGTCTGGAAGGGGCGCTTGCCCGGTGCGTATCCGTTGGGATGGTTCTTCTGCAGCACGAACATCTCGCCGCGGTCCTGCAGGATGAAGCCCAACCCCGGCGGCGCCATGCCGCTGCCCATGCCGCGGTAATTGGACTGGATCAACGAGACCATCATGCCGTCGGCGTCGGCCACGGTCATGTAGATCGTGTCGCCTTCCTCCAGCTGCTTCGGTGTGCCTGGCTGCACTTCCTTCAAGGCCTTGTCCATCGAGATCAGCGCCCGGCGCTGCGCGGCGTACTCCTTGGAGATCAGCTTCTGCACCGGCGCCGGCTGGAATGCCATGTCGGCGTAGAAGCGCGCACGGTCGGCGAAGGCCAGCTTCTTCGCTTCGACGAACAGGTGCACGTGCTCGGGTGAGCCGAACGGGATCTTCGAGAAATCGTAGCCTTCCAGCACGTTGAGGATCTGAAGCGCAGCGATGCCCTGGCTGTTGGGTGGCAGCTCCCAGACGTCGTAGCCACGGTAGTTGCTGCTGACCGGCTCGACCCATTCACCGTGGTGCTCGGCCATGTCCTGGTAGCTCAGGTAGCCACCGTTGGCCTTGAAGTAGTCACCGATGGTGCGGGCGATCTCGCCCTTGTAGAAGGCGTCGCGCCCGCCGTCGGCGATCTTCTGCAGGGTGCTGGCCAGGTTCGGGTTCTTCCACATCTCGCCCTTGCGCGGGGCGTGGCCGTTGATCGTGAACTGCTCCTTGAAGCCCGGGTACTGCGACAGCTTGGGCACCGAACGGTCCCAGTAGTAGGCGATCACCTCGGCCACCGGGTGCCCTTCGCGGGCGTAACGGATGGCCGGCGCCAGGTTGTCGGCCATCGGCTTGCGACCGAAACGGTCGTGCAGGGCGAACCAGCCGTCGACCGCTCCGGGCACCGACACCGGCAGCGGGCCGGTGGCCGGGATGTCCTTCAGGCCGCGGCGCTGGAACTCAGCCAGGGTGAGCGATTTCGGCGAGCGGCCCGAACCGTTGTAGCCATAGAGCTTCTGCGTCTTCGGGTCCCAGACGATGGCGAACAGGTCGCCACCGATGCCGTTGCCGGTCGGCTCCATCAGGCCGAGCGCGGCATTGGCCGCGATCGCCGCGTCGACTGCCGAGCCTCCGCCCTTCATCACGTCCAGCGCGATCTGGGTGGCCAGCGGCTGCGAGGTAGCCGCCATCGCATGCGGGGCGATCACCTCCGAACGGGTCGCGAAGGTGTGGCCGGTGATGCGGTCGGCGGCGATGGACAGTGCAGGCACGGCAGCCAGCACGGCGGCGGCGAGCAGGGAGCGGGCAAGGCGTCGGGACACGGTCGGGTTCCGGTGGAAGGCTGATCGCCTGATCTTCGCCGCTGCGACCTTCCTACGGTATCGGGCAGAGGTCATGGACGTTGATCCTGGGTTAGATGCGGAGGAAGCCAGAAAGCCGCCGGATTCCGCGCAAAAACCGCTCTGAAAAGAGTGAATTCGGGTTCACTGAAACACTTTCAGCGGCAACCATCCTTGTGCCGCAAGCGATCTAGCTGGACTCACTGGAAACCGATAAAAAAACTGTCGTGAGGGTTGACACCGCCAAAACGCCTGTGTTTCTCTCGATCGCATGTTGCATCACAACACGCCACCGCGAACCCACATCGAAGCCGCCGCCATCGGCGCCGCCTCGCTGCGTTCGATTCTTGTGCTCGTACTTATTACCCAACCCACAGGTGCGGGACGAGCCAGCGTGTAAGCAACAGACACACCGGAACTCTTCAAAAACCCGCACCCGCCCCGGTGCGGGTTTTTTCATTTCAGAACCTGGTTTCAGACGCAACCACCATGACCAACGCTCATCGCACAACCCGGACCTGCAGCACCATGCCTCGTGGTGGCTGTGCCTGTGCGATGCGCGGCGCCCCCTCCACCGCTTTCCCCTGACCGGCCGGCACGTCACCTCGACGACCGGCCGTTCTTTTTTTTTCCCACCGCAAGGAACCTCCCCCATGAGCACCAACGACCTGCCCCAGACCAAGATCGCCGTCGTCGGCTACGGCAGCCAGGGCCGCGCCCACGCACTGAACCTGCGCGAATCCGGCTTCGACGTGGTGGTAGGCCTGCGTCCAGGCGGCCCGACCGAAGCCAAGGCCCAGGCCGATGGATTCACCGTGGTGGCGCCCGCCGATGCGGTGAAGGACGCCGACCTGGTCGCCGTGCTGACCCCGGACATGGTGCAGAAGAAGCTCTACAACGATGTGCTGGCGCCGAACATGAAGCAGGGGGCGTGCCTGCTGTTCGCCCACGGCCTGAACGTGCACTACGGCATGATCGAGCCGCGCGCCGATCTGGACGTCGTGCTGGTCGCGCCGAAGGGCCCGGGTGCGCTGGTGCGCCGTGAGTACGAGATCGGCCGTGGCGTGCCGTGCATCTGGGCGGTCTACCAGGACGTCAGCGGCAAGGCCGCGCAGCATGCCCAGGCCTATGCGGCCGGCCTCGGCGGTGCCCGCGCCAACCTGATCCAGACCACCTTCAAGGAAGAGACCGAGACCGATCTGTTCGGCGAGCAGGCGGTGCTGTGTGGTGGTGCGTCGGCGCTGGTGCAGGCCGGTTTCGAGACCCTGGTGGAAGCCGGCTACCAGCCGGAGATCGCCTACTACGAAGTACTGCACGAGCTGAAGCTGATCGTCGACCTGTTCTATGAAGGCGGCATCTCGCGCATGCTGGAATTCATCTCCGAGACCGCGCAGTACGGCGACTACGTCAGCGGCCCGCGCGTGATCGACGCCAGCACCAAGGCGCGCATGAAGGAAGTGCTGAAGGACATCCAGGACGGCACCTTCACCAAGAACTGGGTGGCCGAGTACGAAGCGGGCCTGCCGAACTACAACAGGTTCAAGCAGGCCGACCTGGAGCACCCGATCGAGAAGGTGGGCAAGGAACTGCGCGCCAAGATGGTCTGGTTGCAAGGACAGGCCGCGTAACCGCGCGGCCCTCCCCCACCCGCTTTGCAAGGTTTCCCCATGAACTCTTCCACACACCGCAGCGCGCCGCCCAACGGCGCGCGCTGGCTGACCCAGGCGCTGGAGGCCGAAGGCGTCCGCACGCTGTTCGGCTATCCCGGCGGCACCATCATGCCGTTCTACGACGCGCTGGTGGATTCGTCGCTGAAGCACATCCTGGTACGCCATGAGCAGGGCGCGGCGCTGGCCGCCAACGGTTTCGCCCGCGCCAGCAACCAGGTGGGCGTCTGCGTGGCCACCTCCGGCCCGGGCGCGTCGAACCTGGTCACCGGCATCGCCGATGCGATGCTGGATTCGGTACCGATGGTCTGCATCACCGGCCAGGTCGGCACGCCGCTGCTGGGCACCGACGCCTTCCAGGAACTGGATGTGTTCGGCCTGACGATGCCGATCGTCAAGCACAGCTGGCTGGTTCGCAGCGTCGATGACCTGCCGCGCGTGGTGGCCGATGCGTTCCGGATCGCCCGCGAAGGTCGCCCCGGCCCGGTGCTGATCGACCTGCCCAAGGACGTGCAGCTGGCCGACGCCAGCCATCTGCCGGCGCATGCGCCCAGCAGCGTCGAACCACCGCCGGCGCCAGCCGAGGCCGCCATTGCCGAGGCCATTGCCGCGCTGGCCGCGGCCGAGAAGCCGGTGGTCTACGCCGGCGGTGGCATCGCCCTGGGCGACGCCGTACAGGACCTGCGCGACTTCGTCGAGGCCAGTGCCATCCCCACCGTGATGACGCTGCGCGGCCTGGGTGCACTGCCGGCCAGCCATCCGCAGTCGCTGGGCATGCTGGGCATGCACGGCACCCGCGCGGCCAATATGGCGGTGCAGGAAAGCGACCTGCTGCTGGTGCTGGGCGCACGCTTCGACGACCGTGCCACCGGCAAGCTGGCGGAGTTCGCACCGTTCGCCCGTGTCGTCCACATCGATGCCGATGCGTACGAGATCTCCAAGCTGCGCAGTGCCGATGTCGCCGTGCCCGGCAATGTCGGCCATGCCATCCGCGCCCTGCGTGCGGCCTTCCCCTCCCCCAAGGCCCACCAGGAGGCGTGGCGCAAGCGCTGTGCGCAGCATCGCGATCGCTTCGCCGCGCGCTACGACGCACCGGGCCAGCACATCTACGCGCCGGCCCTGCTGAAGCGCCTGAGCGAGCTGGCCCCGGCCGATGCGGTGATCGCCTGCGACGTTGGCCAGCACCAGATGTGGGTGGCCCAGCACTGCCGCTTCAACCACCCGCGCAATCACCTGACCAGTGGCGCGCTGGGCACCATGGGCTTTGGCCTGCCGGCCGCGATGGGTGCGCAGTTCGCCTGCCCCGATCGCACCGTGGTGCTGGTGTCCGGCGACGGCAGCTTCATGATGAACGTGCAGGAGCTCGCCACCATTGCCCGCTGCCGCCTGCCGGTGAAGATCGTGCTGCTGGACAACAGTTCGCTGGGCATGGTGCGGCAGTGGCAGGAGCTGTTCTTCGCCGAGCGCTACAGCGAGATCGACCTGTCCGACAACCCGGACTTCGTGGCGCTGGCGCAGGTGTTCGGCATTTCCGCCACCCGCATCGACGCGCGGGATGACGTCGAGGGTGGCCTGGCCGCGCTGCTGGCCGAACCCGGCCCGGCACTGCTGCACGTGGCCATCGATGCACGCGCCAACGTATGGCCGCTGGTGCCACCGAACACCGCCAACAGCACGATGCTGGAAAGCAACCCCGCCCATGCCCGCCAGGAGATCCCCAATGCACTACCGGCTTGACCTGGTGCTGCACCCGGCCGAAGGCGCGCTGTTGCGCGTGATCGGCATGGCCGAGCGCCGTGGCTTCGCGCCGCGTGCGATCAGCGGTGCGCCGGTGGCCGCCGACGATGGCCGCTGGCACCTGCAGCTGGTGGTGGATGGCCAGCGCCCGGCGGAAACGCTGTGCCGGCAGATCGAGAAGATCTACGACTGCGTGTCCGTGCAGGTCACCGCCGTGGAAGGAGCATCCGTATGAACACCCGTACCGTAGTGACCACGGTGCCGGTACGGAGGCGTCTTCTTCGCCGCCCGGGCCCGCATGCGGCGGTCGCCTGCACCCCGCTGGTGGCCCATGCCGGCCGCTGATGCCAGCCAGGAAAGCGATGTCGGCGACGTAAGCGTCGCCGACGTACTGGCGGCGCAGGCCCGGCTGCGCCGCTTCCTGCCGCCTACCCCGCTGCACCATGCCGAGCGCTTCGGCACCTGGCTGAAGCTGGAGAACCTGCAGCGCACCGGGTCCTACAAGGTGCGCGGCGCGTTGAACGCGCTGCTGGCCGGCCGCGAGCGCGGCGATACCCGGCCGGTGATCTGCGCCTCGGCCGGCAACCATGCCCAGGGCGTGGCGTGGGCGGCCTACCGCCTGGACGTCCCGGCCATCACCGTGATGCCGCATGGCGCACCGGCCACCAAGATCGCCGGCGTCGCTCACTGGGGCGCCACCGTGCGCCAGCATGGCACCAGCTATGACGAGGCCTACGCCTTCGCCGTCGAACTGGCACAGCGCCATGGCTACCGCTTCCTGTCCGCGTTCGACGACGCCGATGTGATTGCCGGTCAGGGTACGGTCGGCATCGAGCTGGCCGCGCACGCACCGGACGTGGTGATCGTGCCGATTGGTGGTGGCGGGCTGGCCTCCGGCGTTGCACTGGCGCTGAAATCACAGGGCGTGCGCGTGATCGGCGCCCAGGTGGAAGGCGTCGACTCAATGGCGCGCGCCATCCGCGGCGACGCGCGCGAGATCGCCCCCGTCGCCTCGCTGGCCGACGGCGTGCGGGTGAAGATTCCCGGTTTCCTGACCCGACGCCTGTGCACCTCGCTGCTGGACGACGTGGTGATCGTGCGCGAAGCCGAACTGCGTGAAACTCTGGTCCGGCTGGCACTGGAAGAACACATCATCGCCGAGGGCGCCGGTGCGCTGGCGCTGGCAGCAGGCCGCCGTGTCGCTGGCCGCCGCAAGTGCGCGGTGGTGTCCGGCGGGAATATCGATGCGGGTGTCCTGGCCGGCCTGCTCACCGACATCCGGCCGCGCCCGCCGCGCAAACCACGGCGACGGCGTAGTGAAACCCCACGCTCGCCCGGCAAGGCCAGCGCCCTCGCGTCCCCCACCTCTTCCCCTTCCCCCCTGCAAGCCGCCGCACCCGCTGTCGAGGAGATTTCCCTGTGACCACCATCGAACGAATTACCACCCCGCGCATCCGCATCTTCGACACCACCCTGCGTGACGGCGAGCAGTCCCCCGGCTGCAGCATGAGCCCGCCGCAGAAGCTGGTGATGGCGCGTGCGCTGGACGAACTGGGCGTGGACATCATCGAGACCGGCTTCCCGGCCAGCTCGCAGTCCGACCGCGAGGCGATGGCCCTGATCGGCCGTGAGCTGCGCCGCCCGAGCCTGAGCCTGGCCGTGCTGTCGCGCTGCCTGCAGGCCGATATCGAAACCTCGGCGCGTGCCCTGGAAGCTGCGGCCAACCCGCGCCTGCACGTGTTCCTGTCCACCAGCCCGCTGCACCGCGAACACAAGCTGCGGATGACCCGCGAGCAGGTGCTGGAATCGGTACGCAAGCATGTATCGCTGGCACGCTCGTACATCGACGATGTCGAATTCTCGGCCGAGGATGCCACCCGCACCGAGCTGGACTACCTGATCGAAGTCTCGCGCGTGGCCATTGCCGCCGGCGCCACCACCATCAACCTGCCCGACACCGTCGGCTTCACCACGCCGGAAGAGATCCGCGCGATGTTCCAGCAGGTCATCGCCGGCGTCGCCGATGTGCCGAATGCCGCCAACGTGATCTTCAGCGCGCATTGCCACAACGACCTGGGCCTGGCCGTGGCCAACTCGCTGGCCGCCATCGAAGGCGGCGCGCGCCAGGTCGAGTGCACCATCAACGGCATCGGCGAGCGTGCCGGCAACTGTTCGCTGGAAGAGATCGCGATGGTGCTGAAGGTACGCCAGGCCTTCTACGAGCAGGACAGTTCGATCAACACTCCGCGCATCGTCGGCACCTCGCAGCTGCTGCAGCGCCTGGTCGGCATGCCGGTGCAGCGCAACAAGGCCATCGTCGGCGCCAACGCCTTCGCCCACGAATCGGGCATCCACCAGCACGGCATGCTGCGCCATCGCGGCACCTACGAAATCATGCGCCCGGAGGACGTGGGCTGGGAGGATTCGCAGATGGTGCTGGGCCGCCACAGTGGCCGCGCCGCCGTCGAAGCGAGGCTGCGCGCGCTGGGCTTCTGGCTGGACGAAGACGAACTGAAGCTGGTGTTCGAGCAGTTCAAGGGCCTGTGCGAACAGCAGCGCGTGGTGACCGATGCCGACCTGCAGGCGCTGATGCAGGGCGGCGGCTCCAACGCACAGGGCTACCGCCTGGCGTCGATGACCATCAGCGATGTCGGCAGCCGCGCCAACGCGCTGGTGGAACTGTCCGACCCCGACGGCAACCGCGTGGCCGAGACCGCGCAGGGCGACGGCCCGGTCGATGCGCTGTTCGGCGCGCTGTCGGCCGCCACCGGCGTACAGCTGATGCTGGACAGCTACCACGTGCACAGCGTCGGCATCGGCGCCGATGCACGCGGTGAAGCCAACCTGAGCGTGCGCCACGACGGCGTGGAGTACGACGGCACCGGCACCAGCAAGGACATCATCGAAGCCTCCGCGCTGGCCTGGCTGGACGTGGCCAATCGCCTGCTGCGCCAGCGCCACGCCGCCGCCCACAGCAGCACCGACGTTCCCACCCCCGCAACCGCCTGAGGAACCCGAGATGAGCGCCTTCGACACTCCTACCGCAGCCGCTGGCCAGCAGTGGAACGCCCAGGACTATGCGATCGATGCCGGCTTCGTACCGTTGCTCGGTGGCGCGGTCGCGCGCCTGCTCGATCCGCGCGCCGGTGAGCGCATCCTCGACCTGGGCTGTGGCGACGGCGTGCTCAGCACCGAACTGGCCCTGAGCGGCGCGCGCATCCACGGCGTGGACGCGTCGCCGGAACTGGTGATCGCCGCCAGTGCACGTGGCGTCGACGCGCAGGTGATGGACGGCCACGCGTTGTCGTTCGACAGCGAGTTCGATGCGGTCTTCAGCAATGCCGCATTGCATTGGATGGGCAACCCGGACCGCGTGCTGGAAGGCGTGCGTCGCGCGCTGCGCCCCGGTGGCCGCTTCGTCGCCGAGTTCGGCGGCCATGGCAACGTGGCCACGATCGTCGCGGCGGTACAGGCCGCACGCGTGGCCCACGGCCATGGCGCCAGCACCTTCCAGTGGTACTTCCCGAGCGCCGATGCCTATGCCGACCGCCTGCGCCAGCATGGCTTCCAGGTGCAACTGATCGAATGCACGCCGCGCCCGACCCCACTGCCGACCGGCGTGGCCGGCTGGCTGCGGGTATTCGCCGCGCCGCTGCTGGATGACCTGCCCGCCGAGGCCCGCGCCACCGTGCGCGAGGCGGCCACCGCGTTGCTGGCCGACCTGCCACGCAATGCCGCCGGCCAGCCGCTGGCCGACTACGTGCGCCTGCGTGTGCTCGCCCGCCTTCGCTGACTTGACCGTTCCGCTTTCTTTACTGATGTTCGCTATCTCGTACTTCTGCCAGGCATACGCATGACTTCCGCACCCCGCACCCTGTACGACAAACTGTGGGACGCCCACGTGGTGGTTCCCGAATCCGAGAGCGCGCCCGCCGTGCTGTACATCGACCTGCACCTGATCCACGAGGTGACCTCGCCACAGGCATTCACCGAACTGCGCGAGCGCGGCCTGGCGCCGCGCCGCCCGGACCGCACCAAGGCGACGATGGACCACTCCACGCCGACCTTGCCGGCTGCGGCCGACGGCACGCTGCCCTACGCCAGCGCCGCTTCCGAGGCACAGGTCGCCACCCTGGCGCGAAATTGCGCCGAGCACGGTATCGAACTGTTCGACATGGCCTCGGACAACCGCGGCATCGTCCACGTCATTGCGCCGGAACAGGGCTTCACCCAGCCGGGCATGACCATCGTCTGCGGTGACAGTCACACCTCCACCCACGGTGCATTCGGCTCGCTGGCCTTCGGCATCGGCACCAGCGAGGTCGGCCACGTGCTGGCCACGCAGTGCCTGCTGCAGCGCAAGGCCAAGACCTTCGCGATCACCGTTGACGGTGCGCTGGCACCCGGCGTCGGCGCCAAGGATGTGGTCCTGCACATCATCGGCGTGATCGGCGTCAACGGCGGCACCGGCCACGTGATCGAGTTCCGTGGCAGCACCATCGAAGCGATGGACATGGAACAGCGCATGACCCTGTGCAACATGTCGATCGAAGCAGGTGCACGCGCCGGCATGGTCGCGCCCGACCAGGTCACCTTCGACTTCGTCGCCGCAACGCCGCGCGGCCCCAAGGGCGCCGACTTCGACGCTGCCGTGGCGCGCTGGCAACAGCTGCGCAGCGATGACGGCGCGCGCTTCGACAGCGAAGTGCACATCGACGCCGCCGACATCCGCCCGACCCTGACCTGGGGTACGCATCCGGGTACCGCGATCGCCGTGGATGCGCCGATTCCCGCCGCCAACGATGCCGCCGCGCAGAAGGGCCTGGACTACATGCACTTCCAGGCCGGCAAGGCGCTGGCGGGCACACCGGTGGACGTAGTGTTCGTTGGTTCGTGCACCAACGGCCGCCTGAGCGACATGCGCGAGGTGGCGCAGGTGCTGCGCGGCCGTCGCGTCGCCGATCGCGTGCGCATGCTGGTGGTACCGGGCTCGGAGATCGTCAAGCGCGAGGCCGAGGCCGAGGGTATCCACGAGATCGTGCGCGCGGCCGGTGCCGAATGGCGCGAACCGGGCTGTTCGATGTGCATCGCCATGAACGGCGATCTGGTCGCGCCCGGCCAGCTGGCCGTGAGCACCAGCAACCGCAATTTCGAGGGCCGCCAAGGCCCCGGTTCGCGCACGCTGCTGGCCTCGCCGATGAGCGCCGCATGGGCGGCGGTGAACGGGCACGTCGCAGATACCCGCGAACTGTTCGCACAGGAGGTGGCGTGATGGCCGGTTTCCGTACCCTGACCTCGGCCAGCGTGGTGCTGCGCCAGACCAACATCGACACCGACCAGATCATCCCGGCGCGGTTCCTGTCCACCACCGAGCGTGCCGGGCTGGGTCGCAACGCGTTCAACGACTGGCGCTGGCAAGCTGATGGTTCGCCGGTGGCCGACTTCGCCTTCAACCAACCGCACAACGCCGGCCGCAGCATCCTGCTGGCGGGCCGCAACTTCGGCTGCGGCTCCTCGCGCGAACACGCGCCATGGGCGCTGACCGACCTGGGCCTGCGCGCCATCGTCAGCAGCGAGATCGCGGACATCTTCCGCGGCAACGCGCTGAAGAACGGCCTGCTGCCGATCGTGCTGGACGAGGCCGACGTGCAGGCGCTGATGCAGCGCCCGGACGATGCGCTGACCATCGACGTGGCTGCGCGCGAACTGCGCACCCCCGATGGCCGCGTCTATTCCTTCCCGCTGGATGGCTTCTCGCAGACCTGCCTGCTGGAAGGCGTCGACCAGTTGGGGTATCTGCTGGGCCGTGTCCCTGAAATCGAACGTTACGAGAGTGAGCATGCACGCTGAAATTGTTGTCCTGCCCGGTGATGGCATCGGCCCGGAAGTGGCCGCCGCGGCAGTTGCCGTCCTGAAGGCGGTCGCCGGACGCTTCAACCACACCTTCACCTTCAGCGAGCACGACATCGGTGGCATTGCCATCGACCGCCACGGTGAACCGCTGCCGGCGTCGACCCTCGCCGCCTGCCAGGCCGCCAATGCGGTGCTGCTGGGCGCGGTCGGCGGCCCGAAGTGGTCCGACCCGAACGCCAAGGTGCGCCCGGAACAGGGCCTGCTGGCGATCCGCAAGGCGCTGGGCCTGTATGCGAACCTGCGCCCGGTGCGTACCCACGAGGCCGCGCTGCACGCCTCGCCGATCAAGGCCGAGCTGCTGCAGGGCGTGGACTTCGTGGTGGTGCGTGAACTGACCGGCGGCATCTACTTCGGCGACAAGACCCGCGACGCCGACAGCGCCAGCGACCTGTGCCGCTACACCGTGGCCGAAATCGAGCGCGTGCTGCGCAGCGCCTTCCGCCTGGCCCAGCAGCGTCGCGGCAAGGTCACTTCGGTGGACAAGGCCAATGTGCTGGAAACCTCGCGCCTGTGGCGCGACGTGGCCGCACGCATCGGCCGCGAGGAGTTCCCGGACGTGGCGCTGGAGCACCAGTTGGTCGACTCGATGGCCATGCACCTGCTGGCCAAGCCACGCGAGTACGACGTGATCGTCACCGAGAACATGTTCGGCGACATCCTCACCGATGAGGCCTCGATGCTGGCCGGTTCGCTGGGCCTGCTGCCGTCGGCCTCGCTGGGCGAGCCGGGTGCGGTGGGCATTTACGAGCCCATCCACGGTTCGGCCCCGGACATCGCCGGCAAGGGCATTGCCAATCCGTACGCGACAATCTTCAGCGCCGCGATGCTGCTGCGCCATTCGCTGGGGCTGGAGGCCGAAGCGGCAGCCGTGGAAGCCGCCGTGCATGCGGTGCTGGATGACGGCGTGTTCACTGCTGATCTGGCTGCGAAGGGCAAGGCGGTGAGCACCGCGGCAGCGACCGACGCGGTGCTGGCGAAGCTGGGCTGATCCGGTAGCGCCACGCCATGCGTGGCGCGCTTCCCGTCGGATATCGTGCGCAGCCCCCCCATGGGGTGGCTCTACTGGTAGACCCACGCCATGCGTGGCTGCGTTACTTGGTGGTGTACCCACCATTGACCAGGATCGTCTGCCCGGTCATCCACCAGCCATCCGTCACCAGGAAGCGGATCCACGGCACGATATCGGCGATGTCGGTCAGCCCGGTGCGGGTGAACGCCGACAACGCCGCCGCAGTCTTGTGATACGCCTGCGCATCGGCGCTCTCGGCCGGATAGAAGAACGGCGTGTCCATCGGACCGGGACCGATCGCGGTCACCGAAATGCCGCGCTCGCCGAACTCCTTCGACGCCGCGCGGGTGAAGTGCTCGACCGGCGCCTTGGTGCCGGCGTAGCTGGAATAGAACGGCGTGAACGCACCCAGCAGCGAGGTGACCAGGGTGCAGATGCGGCCACCGTCATTGACGTGGCGACCTGCCTCCTTCAGGAAGAAGAACGCGGCCTTGGCATTGACCGCGCTCATCTCGTCGTACTCCACTTCGCTGATGTCCAGCAGCGGTTTCTTCAATACCTTGCCGACCGTATTGATGGCGATGTCGGGACGGCCGACTGCGGCCACGGCATCGGCGAACAAGCGCTCCATCGCTGCCGCCGAGGTCAGGTCGCCCTGCAGGGCCACCGCCTTGCTGCCGGTGGCCTGCACCGCGGCTACCGTCGCTTCTGCATCGGGCTGGGTAGCGGCACTGTTGTAGTGGATGACGATGGCTTTGGCGCCCTGTGCGGCGAAGTCGCGGGCGATCAGGCCACCCAGGTTCTTGGCGCCACCGGCGATCAGCACGGTCTTGCCCTTGAGGGAATGCTCGGTCATGGCTTCGGTCTCGGGAGGGGGCTGCCCGGGGTGGTAACCCTGCCCTGACGACGATATCGTGCAGAAAATGCGGATAAAGCCCGCCACTTTGACTTAACTTTCCAGAGCCAGCGAACAATGGACCGGATCGATCGCTTCCGCATCTTCACCCGGGTCGTGGAGTGCGCCAGCTTCACGCGCGCCGCCGACCAGCTGGGCCTGCCCCGTTCCACGGTCTCGGCAGCCATTGCGGAGCTGGAGCAGCGGCTCGGCACCCGCCTGCTGCAGCGCTCGACCCGCCGGGTGTCCACCACCCACGACGGCGACGTGTTCCATGCGCGCTGCCTGCGCCTGATCGCCGAGGTCGAGGACGCCGAATCGCTGTTCCTCCAGGTCGACGCCCAGCCGTCGGGCCTGCTGAAGATCGACGTACCCAGCCGCATCGGCCGCCGCATCATCGCACCGGCGCTGCCCGGGTTCTTCGCGCAGTATCCGCAGGTGGAAGTCGACCTGGGCATGACCGACCGCGCGGTGAACCTGATCGAAGACGGTTGCGATGCGGTGCTGCGGGTCGGCCAACTGGGCGATTCCAGCCTGGTGGCGCGCACGCTGGGCCAACTGGATTTTGTCAACGTTGCGGCGCCGGCCTACCTGCGCGAACACGGCGTGCCGCAGCATCCTGCCGACCTGCCGCAGCACCGCGCGGTGAACTACGCGTCGCCGACCACGGCACGGGTGGAACCGTGGGAGTGGCAGGACGGCGGCCAACTGCGCACGCTGCCGATGCCTGGCTGGGTGCGTGTGAACAGCGCCGAGGCATCGATTGCGTGCTGTGTGGCGGGGTTGGGTCTTTTGCAGATTCCGCGCTACGACGTACAGGCCGAGCTGCAATCCGGCGCGCTGGTGGAAGTGGTGCCACAGCACGTCGCACAGCCATTGCCGGTCACCCTGCTGCAGCCGCATCGGCAGCACCGTGCGCTGCGCGTGCAGGTGTTCATCGAATGGTTGCTGCCGGTGCTACGGATCGGTCTGCAGCTGCGGTAGATCCACGCCATGCGTGGATGCATGCATCCGTGCCAACCAAGGTTGGCACCTACCGAGCGATGGCGAATCGCGGTAGATCCACGCCATGCGTGGATGACGGAGCCTGGAAATCCGCAGCCACCCATGGGGTGGCTCTACTGGAAGATGTGCCAGCCAGGGTTGGCACCTACCAGGGGCCGCGGCCGCAGAACCCGGGGCATCACGCCCCGGATTCATCGGGCTTCACCCGGAACCACGCCGCGTACAAGGCCGGCAGGAACACCAGGGTCAGCACCGTACCGACGATCAGGCCGCCCATGATCGAGATCGCCATCGATCCGTAGAACGCGCTGCGCGACAGCGGAATCATCGCCAACACGGCTGCCAGTGCGGTCAGCACGATCGGGCGGAAGCGGCGCACCGTGGCGTCGATGATCGAATGCCAACGGTCATGCCCGGCATCGATGTCCTGCTGGATCTGGTCGATCAGGATCACCGAGTTGCGCATGATCATGCCGGCCAGTGCGATCGTGCCCAGCAGCGCGACGAAGCCGAACGGCGCCCGGAACAGCAGCAGGAACAGGGTCGCGCCGATGATGCCCAGCGGCGCGGTCACCAGCACCATCGCTGCGCGCGAGAAGCTGCGCAGCTGCAGCATCAGCAGCGTGGCCACCACCACCAGGAACAGCGGCATGCCCGCCTTGATCGAGTTCTGGCCACGCGCCGAATCCTCCACGGTACCGCCGGTTTCCAGCAGGTAACCACTGGGCAGCTCGGCACGGATGCCGTCCAGTGTGGGCAGGATCTGATGCACCACGTCCAGCGCCTGCATGCCATCACTGATGTCGGCGCGCACAGTCACCGTCGGCAACCGGTTACGGTGCCAGATGATGCCGTCCTCGAAGCCGTACTCCATCGTCGCCACCTGCGACAGCGTGATGCTGCCACCGTTGGCGGTGGGCATCGACAGGCTGGACAGCAGCTCCAGCTGGTTGCGCTCATCGGCCGGCCCGCGCAGCAGCATCTCGATCTGGCGATTGCCCTCGCGATACACGCTGACCGATTGCCCGGCCAACGAACTGGACAGGAACTGGCTGACCTGGGCGCTGCTCACGCCCAGCGCGCGGGCGCGCTCCTGGTCGACCACCAGGCGCACCACCTTGCTCGGCTCGCTCCAGTCCAGGTTGACGTTCATCACGTGCGGGTTCTCCCGCACCTTGGCCTCGACCTGGCGCGCGATCGCCTGCACCTTCTCGATGTGCTCGCCGGAGATGCGCATCTGCACCGGATAGCCGACCGGCGGGCCGTTCTCCAGGCGGGTCACGCGCATCTGCACGTCCGGAAACTTCGGGATCACCTCGTGCAGCAGCCAGTCGCGGGTGCTTTCGCGTGACCTGATGTCCTTGGCCAGCACCACGAACTGGGCGAAGTTGGTCGCCGGCAGCTGCTGGTCCAGCGGCAGGTAGAAGCGCGGCGAACCGGTGCCCACATAGGACACGTAGTTGGCAATGCCCTCGCGGCTGGACAGCA
This sequence comes from Stenotrophomonas maltophilia group sp. Smal12, assembly GCF_037079935.1. Classification (NCBI taxonomy): domain Bacteria; kingdom Pseudomonadati; phylum Pseudomonadota; class Gammaproteobacteria; order Lysobacterales; family Lysobacteraceae; genus Stenotrophomonas; species Stenotrophomonas maltophilia group sp. Smal12. The sequence goes on from NZ_JBAWUK010000018.1 coordinate 15,735, forward strand.
GCTTCTCCAGCTTCTCGGCCTGGGCCTGGGTCGAGCGCAGCGAGGCGCCCTCGGCCAGCTCGATGTCCACCATCAGTTCCGGCCGGGTCGAGTCCGGGAAGAACTGCTGCGGCACGAAGCGGAACATCATCAGCGAGAACACGAACAGGCCGATGGTCGCCGCGATCACCCACCAGCGATGCCGCAGGCAGGTATCGAGGAAGCGACGGAAACTACGATAGAACGGGCGCTGGTACGGATCGTGGTCGTGCCCGTGCTGCGGCGGCGCGATCAGATTGGCCAGCGCCGGATAGCGGTCGGCCCACTGCTGGCGCTTGGCGTGCCAGCGCGCGGACAGGCTGCCCGGCTTCGGCGGCTGCGGATTGAACAGGTCCGGCAGCATCTTGTCGCCCAGGTAAGGGATGAACAGTACCGCTGCGATCCACGACACCACCAGCGCGATGGTCACCACCTGGAACAGCGAGCGGGTGTATTCACCGGTACTCGATGCCGCAGTGGCAATGGGCAGGAAGCCGGCCGCGGTGATCAGGGTGCCGGTCAGCATCGGGAAAGCGGTCGACTCCCAGGCGAAACTGGCGGCGCGCAGGCGGTCGTAGCCCTGCTCCATCTTGGTGGCCATCATCTCCACCGCGATGATCGCATCATCCACCAGCAGGCCCAGCGCCAGCACCAATGCACCCAGCGAGATCTTGTGCAGGCCGATGTCGAAGTAGTGCATGACGAAGAAGGTCATCGCCAGCACCAGCGGGATGGTCACGCCCACCACCAGGCCGGTGCGCAGGCCCAGCGAGAAGAAGCTGACCAGCAGCACGATCACCACCGCCTCGGTCAGCACCTGCACGAACTCGCCGACCGACTCTTCCACCGATTGCGGCTGGTCGGACACCTTGCGCAGCTGCATGCCGGCCGGCAGGGTCTTCTGCAGGCGTTCGAACTCGGCATCGAGGTTGGCGCCGAGCTTGAGGATGTCACCGCCATCCTTCATCGCCACCGCCAGGCCGATCGCCTCTTCGCCCATGAAGCGCATCTTCGGCGACGCCGGATCGGCGAAGCCGCGCTTGACCTCGGCGATGTCGCCCAGGTGCACGGTGCGGTCACCGGCGCGGATCGGGAACTGACGGATCGCTTCGATGTCGTTGAACTGGCCGGTCACCCGCAGCTGCACCCGATCGGTGGCGGTCTCGAAGAAGCTGGTGCCGGTCACTGCATTCTGGTCGGCCAGCGCCTGCTGCACCTGCTGCATCGACACGCCCAGCGTGGCCAGCCGGGTGTTGGACAGTTCGATCCAAACCTTCTCGTCCTGCAGGCCGACCAGGTCGATCTTGCCGACGTCGGGCACCCGCTGCAGTTCCAGCTGGATGCGGTCGGCGTAGTCGCGCATCACCGCATAGTCGAAGCCCTTGCCGGTCAACGCATAGATGTTGCCGTAGGTGTCGCCGAACTCATCGTTGAAGAACGGACCGACGATCTCGCGTGGCAGCGTCGGGCGGATGTCGCCCACGCGCTTGCGCACCTGGTACCACAGGTCCGGGATCTGCCTGGAGCGCAGGCTGTCGCGCGCCATGAAGATGATCTGCGATTCGCCCGGACGCGAGTACGAGCGGATGAACTCGTACTCGCCGGTATTCATCAGCGCCTTCTCGAGCGGCTCGGTCACCTGCCGCGAGACCTGCTCGGCAGTGGCCCCGGGCCACAATGTGCGCACCACCATCGCCTTGAAGGTGAACGGCGGGTCCTCGGACTGGCCCAGATGCTTGTACGACCATGCGCCGATCAGCGCGAAGGCCAGCATCGCAAACAGCACCAGCGGGCGGTTGGACAACGCCCACTCGGAAAGATTGAAGCGGCGCACCGGCTTACTCCCTGGCCTTGGCGGCAGCGGCCGGCGTAGCCGGCTTCAGCACGGGACGGTTCTGCCGGTCCACGGCGATCACCGGCTGGCCGGCCCGCAGCAGATGGCCACCCGCAGCAACTACCCAGTCACCCGCGTTCACGCCGGACAGCACCGGTACCGTCTCGCTGCCAAACGCACCGGTGGTAACTGTTGCGGCCCTCAGCGTGCTGTTGGCCGGATCGACCACCCATACGCTGGCGGCACCGTTGGCACCGCGCTGCAGCGCGCCCAGCGGCAGCTGCAGGGTGCCGTGGCGGCCGGCGCTGCTGTAGACGCGGGCGCTCTGGCCCAGTTCGACGTCGGCCAGCGCATCGGCCGGCAGGCTGACCCGGGTCGCATAGGTGCGTGCCTGCGGATCGGCGGCGGCGGCGATCTCGCGGATCGTGCCCGACAGGCGCTGGCCAGGGCGGTTCCACAGCTCCACCTCGACCGGCTGGCCCACCGCATAGTCGCGGATGGTGGCCTCGGGCAGGTCGATCAGCACTTCACGGCCACCGTCGGCGGCCAGGTTGAAGATGGTCTGGCCGGCCGACACCACCTGCCCGGCTTCGGCCTCGCGGCTGGCGATCACACCGTCGGCTGGCGCGCGCAGCTGTGCGTAGCCGGCCTGGTTGCGCAACACATCGAGGTTGGCGCGGGCGGCGTTGGCCTGGCCCTGCGCGGCCTTGAACGCGGCGGACTGCTGGTCCAGCTGCGAGCGGCTGACCAGCTGCTGGTCGGCCAGCACCTGGTAACGCTTGAGGTCATCGCGGGCGCGCACCAGATCGGCTTCGGCTGCCGCCAGCTGCGCCTGCGAGGCGCGGGCCTGCAGCGCGAAGTCAGCCACGTCCAGCTCGGCCAGCACGTCGCCCTTCTTGACCCGCTGCCCGGCATCGACGTGGCGCTTGACCAGATTGCCGCCAACGCGGAACGACAGCGGGCTTTCCTGCCGGGCACGCACCGTGCCCGGGAACGCCGCCGGCGCCTGCCCGGCCTGCTCGCCGGGGTGAACCACCAGCACCGGTACGGCCGCCGGTGGCGCCTGTTCCTGCCCCGAACAGGCTGCCAGCGCAGCCATCCACACCATACCGCCCATCCAGCGCACGATCTTCATCGGTCAACGTCCTGAAACGCAGGGTTGCAACTAAGGAGGGAGCCGCGACGGCCGGCCCAATTTAATAAACCGGCCGGTATAGTATAAATATCGAACCGCTTGGTCTAGTATTGTTGCGATGAGTTCTCCCACTTCCCGCAAGCCGTCGGCCAAGCCCGCTGCCAAGGCCGCCGGACCCGGGCGCCCCAAGGACCTCGGCAAGCGCGCGGCGATCCTTGAAGCAGCCAAGGCACTGTTCATCGAACAGGGGTATACCGGCGTGAGCATGGACACCATCGCCGCTCAGGCCGGCGTCTCGAAGCTGACTGTGTACAGCCACTTTGGCGACAAGGAGACGCTGTTCTCCGAGGCGGTGCAGTCAAAGTGCGTTGAAATGCTGCCCGACGCGTTGTTCGTAGCCGACGCGGACGGCCCGCTGCGCGACCAGCTGATCGGTATCGGCCTGGCCTTCTTCGAGCTGATCACCTCCGACGCGGCGATCTCGATCCAGCGCATGATGATGGCGCCGGAGACCGACGAACGCCTGCGCGCGCTGTTCTGGAAAGCCGGCCCCGAGCGTACCTGCGAGGCGCTGGCCGATTTCCTGCGCGCCCGCGCCGAACGCGGCGAACTGGAGATCACCGACTGTGCTCTGGCCGGCGAGCAGTTCCTGACCCTGGTCAAGGGCGAAGTGCACATGCATATGATGTGCGGCATGCCACTGTCGCCCGTGGAATGCGACCCTGTTACCCACGTGACCGCCAGCATCGACTTCTTCCTGCGCGCCTACGCGCCGCGAGGGGCCGGAACGGCTGAATAACCAAAACTGAACGAACCGGAGGTCGCGATGACTTCCGGCACTGCGACCCCGGCCCCCGGCAGCTGATGCTTTGGGCGCGCCGCCGGCCTCCGGCACCGGTAAAATGGCCGACCCACTGCGCTGGATTTGAACCTCATGACGATTGATTACGCCCACGCCCGCGAACTGATGGTGGAACAGCAGATCCGTCCCTGGGACGTGCTGGACATCAAGGTGCTCGACGTCCTGGCCCGCCTGCCGCGCGAGGCCTTTGTCGCCGACGCGCACCGGGCACTGGCCTACGCCGATGTCGAACTGCCGATCGGCCACGGCCAGAAGATGATGAAGCCGGTCATCGAGGGCCGTACCCTGCAGGCACTGGACCTGCAGCCGGGTGACGAAGTACTGGAAATCGGCACGGGCAGCGGCTTCCTGTCGGCCTGCATCGGCGCGCTGGCGCGCGATGTGCTGAGCCTGGAAATCGACCCGGAGCTGGCCGCCGCTGCGCGTGCCCGCCTGGACGCCTCCGGCCTGGGCAGCAACGTCCGCGTGGAAGTGGCCGATGCCCTGTCCTGGCAGACCGAACGCCGCTTTGACGTGATCTGTGTCACTGGTGCGGTCGACGTGGTGCCGTCACAGTTCGCCTCGTGGCTGCTTCCGGGTGGCCGCCTGTTCGTGATCCACGGCCGCTCGCCGGCGATGGAGGCCCTGCTGGTCAAGGCCGACGGCAGCTCCGAGTCCCTGTTCGAGACCGATATCGATTACCTGCGTGGTGCCGCCCCGGCCCCCCAGTTCCACCTCTGAGTCCAAGGAAGCCGCAATGATCCGCCGATCCCTCGCTGTTGCGCTGGCCACTGCCCTGCTGCCGTTGTCTGCCCATGCCGCCGACCTGCTGCAGGTCTACGAAATGGCCCGCAACGGCGATCCGCAGCTGTCGGCCGCCGAATCGACCCGGCTGTACGACAAGGAAGGCGCCGTGCAGGCGCGTGCCGCCCTGCTGCCGCAGATCAACGGCCAGGCCGCGCTGAACCGCACGCGCAGCGAGCCGAACGCCGACGCCAACTCCGGCTCGTTCACCAACAAGCGCCGCACCTACACGATCGACGGCAGCCAGACGCTGTTCAACTGGACCCAGATCAACAACCTGCGCTCGCAGCGTGAGCTGAGCAAGGCGGCGGACTTCACCCTCGAATCGGCCAACGACAACCTGATCGTGCGCACCTCGGCGGCCTACTTCAATGTGCTGGTGGCGATCGAATCGCTGAACGCCGCACAGACCAATGAAGCGGCCGCGAAGAAGCAGTTCGACTTCGCCGACAAGCGCCTGGAAGTGGGCCTGGCGCCGATCACCGACGTGCACGAAGCACGCGCCCAGTACGACCAGGCGCGCGCCAACACCATCATCGCGCAGAACACCCTGGCCGATAACTACCAGGCCCTGACCGAACTGACCGGCCAGCCGGTGACCAACCTGCGTGGCCTGCCGGCGGACTTCCGCCCGGAAGTGCCGGCCAACCGCGGCAACATCGACGAGCTGGTGCAGCAGGCCACCACCCAGAATCCGGCGCTGAAGGCGCAGGAGCTGAAGGTCAGTGCCGCCGAAGCCGGCGTGCAGGCTGCCCGTGGTGGTCATTACCCGACCTTGTCGCTGGGCGGCAGCTGGGGCAAGAGCGCCACCTGGGGCGACAGCACCGGTGCCGGTTCGCTGTCGCCGGATGCGCGCACCAACAGCATCGGCCTGACCCTGAGCGTGCCGATCTTCTCCGGTGGTGCCACCCAGTCCGGCGTGCGCCAGGCGCTGGCGCAGCGTGACATCGCCCAGGACGGCTACGAGCAGCAGAAGCGTGCCCTGGATCGCAATACCCGCAATGCCTACCAGACCCTGGTGCAGGGCATCAGCGAAGTGGAAGCCCGCCGCCTGGCGGTGGTCTCGGCGCAGAGCGCGTACGACGCTTCGCAGGTCGGCCTGGAAGTCGGTACCCGTACCGTGCTGGATGTGATCCAGAACCAGCGCATCCTGTTCTCGGCGCAGCTGGACTATGCCCAGGCCCGTTACACCTTCCTGCAGAACCGCCTGCTGCTGAGCCAGTCGCTGGGTGCGCTGGACGTGGCCGAACTGCAGGACGTCAATCGACTGCTGACCCAGGACGCGGGCAACCCGGCCACGACCACGCACTGAGTCGCCACCCCTGCAACGAAAAAGCCACCCGCGAGGGTGGCTTTTTTGCAGGTGCTGCATCCACACACGCGCCCCCCCCGGCGTGGCCCCACGAACCGTCAGCCCGGCCACGCGCGCAGGCGTTCCAACGCCGCAAGCACGCACAGCGCGGCTGCCAAAGGGGCCAGCATCGACATCATCAGCCCGCAGCCGGCTGCGCCTTGCCGGGTGTCATCCCGACGCCGGCGCAGCACCGCCAGGCACAGCGCCGCCATCACCACCAGCGTTGCCGGACCCGGCAGCGCCGGCAAGGTGCCCTGCGGCAGCCCCAGCACCAGCATCACCGCCGGCAGCGCAACCACCATTGCGCTCAGGCGCGTGCGGGATCGTCCCGCCGCGTCAGCTGCGCGGGGCCACAACGATGTGGCCAACCGGACGGCCAGCATCAGCAGCACCAACTGCAGGGCGGCCAGGCCCGCTGCCCCGGCCAGGGGCAACAATGGCAGCATCCACTGCAGCTGGGGGTGCACCTGCAGCGCCACGGCCAGTGGCCGGGTACTGGCGAGCGCGGAAAACTCGACCAGCCCGGCCTGCAATGCTGCCAGCACGATCAGCAGCAGCATCGCCAGCAACGAGACCAGCGCCAGCACCGCCGGCTGCCACATCGCGCCCTGGCGGCGCAGCGCAGGAAAGCCCAGTGCCAGGCCCACGCTGGCAAATATGCCCAGCAGCGGCACCGCAGCCGCCAGCACGCCCCCCAGCCCGAAGCGATACGGCGCGGTCGCCGGAGGCAGCCAGGGAATCCAATGCCCGTAGTGCACGTGACGTGCCGCCAGCGCCAGCAGCAACACCCCCACACCGATCTTCACCGTCAGCAGCGCACAGGCCGCCAGGGCCACACCCCGCGGCGGCAGCAACGCGAGCGCGCTCAACGTCAGCAGGCCCACGGCCGCCGCTATCTGCACGGGCAGCCAGTCGTTGGCATGGAGGCCTCCGGTAGCCAGCACCGCATGTACATGGCGGGCCATGGACTGTGCCGCGCCCGCCGTGGTCGCCGTCAGCTCAAGCAACAGGATCGTGCCCAGAACGACGGCCACCCGTGGCCCCCAGCTGGCGGCCAGCAGCCCGTACAGGCCATCGGCCGCCGGCAGTCGCAGCACCAGATCCTGCAGGCAGCACAGCACCAGGCCAGCCCCCAGTGCGGCCAGCAACAGGCTCAGTACGATGGCGGGGCCCGCCTGTGCCGCCGTGTGCTGGCCCACCAGCGCGATCACGCTGCCGCCCACCAGCAGCGTCAGTGCCACCACAGCCAGGTGGTCCATCCCCAAGTGCGCCCCACCGGTGCCGTCCCTGCCCCTGTCGCCGTCCATCGCAAGTTCCCTTGATATCCGCCCAAGCGCGGTCGACAGCAGGCTGGCAGCCTGCGTCGTCCTGCGGAATCGGAATCGGTGCTGCGTGCGCCACGATGTGATGGCAGGCACGCTGCCATCGGCAGGGTCGGTCCAGCAACGACAGAAAAATCGTCGCTAAGCAGAATTGATGAAGTTGATCACGACAACGCAGCGCAGCGCCGCCGACGCCGCAACGCCGGGATCACTCGCGTGGCGGTGGCAGGTGCGGTGCGACCAGCGCAAGCGTGCGCTGCAGCGCGCCACGGCCATTGCTGACCAACGTGCAGCCCGCACGCGCCATGTCTTCGCGGGCCTGCGCATCTTCAAGCAGATGCTGCAGCAGGTCGCCCACCGCCTGCGCATCTTCGCCGATCAGCAGCGCACCGGCCTCGCGCATGCGCCGGGAGATTTCCGCGAAGTTGTGCAGGTGCGGGCCGGTCACCGCCGCGGTTCCCATCGCAGCGGGCTCCAGCAGGTTGTGGCCACCGATGGCCTGCAGGCTGCCGCCGACGAAGGCGACCTGGGCGCAGGCGTAGAACGGCATCAGCTCGCCGAGGGTATCGATGACGAACACGTCTGTGGCGGCGTGCGGCCACTGGTCCACGCGGCGGGTCGCCACGCTCCAGCCCTGTTCGCGCGCCAGCGCTTCCACCTTGGGGAAACGTTCGGGATGGCGCGGTGCCCACAGCAGCAGCAGATCCGGATGCTGCTGGCGCAGGCGGCGGTGCAGGTCGATCACCGCCTGCTCTTCGCCGTCATGGGTACTGGCGGCGATCCATACCGGGCGCGCGCCCGGCACCCGTGCATGGAACTGTTCGACGAAGCCCTGCACGTCCGGCGTGGTGATGTCGAACTTCAGGTTGCCCAGTGCCTGCACCTGGCCGGGCTCCGCCCCCAGCTGCACGAAGCGCTCGGCATCGTCCTGCGACTGCGCGGCCACGCAGGTGACGGTGCGCAGGGCGCGGCGGATCAATGCGGCCAGCAGCCGGTAGCCGCGCAGCGAACGCGCCGACAACCGGGCATTGAGGATGTAGACCGGAACACCACGGTCACGGCAGCCGAACAGCATGTTCGGCCACAACTCGGTTTCCAGGATCAGCGCCAGGCTGGGCTGGAAATGGCCGAGGAAGCGGTTGACGCTGCCCGGCACGTCGTACGGCAGGTAGACATGGTCCAGCGCGTCGCCCCAGAGCGCACGCACGCGCTCGGAGCCGGTCGGAGTGATGGTGGTGATGACCCAGCGGATGTCCGGGCGCTGCTGGCGCAGGGCATTGACCAGCGGCGCGGCGGCATTGACCTCGCCCACCGAGACCGCGTGCAGCCACACCCGTGGCTGGCCGGTCGGCTGCGGATAGGAGGCGTAGCGTTCGTCCCAGCGCCGGAAGTACTCACGGACCCGGAAACCGCGCCAGACCAGGTGGTACACGGTGATCGGCAGCAGGATATAGAGCACGACCGAGTACAGGCCGCGCAGGATCCATTCGACAGGGTCTTTACGCATGCGGCAAGGATACGGGAGCCCCCCGGGAAAGACACGCGGCCGCCTTGGTAGAATGGCCCCATGTCAGATGCCTCCACCGCCGTCCGCCCGTCGCTGCGCGATCCGCGCAACTGGCCGATGTTCGCCGCCATGTTCGGCGCCTTCGCCATCGCCCGCCTGCCGTGGATGCTGCAGCGCGCGCTGGGCCGGGGCGTCGGCTGGATCACCTGGCGCCTGCTCGGCAGCCGCCGCCGCGCCGCCGAGGTCAACCTGCAGCTGTGCTTCCCCGAGAAGGACGAAGCGTGGCGGCAGCGCCTGGTGCGCGACAGTTTCGATGCGCTGGGCGTCGGCGTGTTCGAGTGCATCCGCGCCTGGTGGGGCAGCATCGACAGCATCCGCCCGCAGGTACGGGTCGAAGGCCTGGAACACCTGCGGCAGATGCAGGCCGAAGGCCGCGGCGTCCTGCTGGTCTCCGGCCACTTCATGACCCTGGAGATGTGCGGCCGCCTGCTGTGCGACTACGTCGATCTTTCCGGCATGTACCGCAAGCACAAGAACCCGGTGTACGAGTGGGCGGTCAAGTTCGGCCGCCTGCGCTATGCCAAGGCGATGTTCGCCAACGAGGACATCCGCGCGACCGTGCGCCACCTGAAGAAGGGCGGTTTCCTCTGGTACGCGCCAGACCAGGACATGCGAGGCAAGGACACGGTATTCGTGCCGTTCTTCGGCCACACCGCTTCGACCATCACCGCCACCCATCAGCTGGCGCGCATGACCGGCTGTGCGGTGATTCCGTACTTCCACCGGCGCGAAGGCGGAAAGTACTTCCTGAAGATCGGCGCGCCGCTGGAGAACTTCCCCAGCGAGGATGTGGAAGCCGATACCACCCGGGTCAACCAGGCCATCGAAGCGATGGTGCGAGAGGCTCCCGACCAGTACCTGTGGATCCACCGCCGCTTCAAGCGCCAGCCCGGCGGCCGGAGTGATTTCTACAAATAGCGGTGCGGCGGGAGGGTTTCATCCACGCATGGCGTGGATTTGATGACGCGGAGCATTCTGAAGTAGATCCACGCCATGCGTGGATGCTCTACATCCGGATGGCGGCACCTACAACGGCCAACGGCACCATGCGTGCGGGTACTCACCCAACGTGCTGGCCAGGCCCGCACGGACCGGATTGGCCATGATGTACATCGCCTTCTCATGAAGGGATTCATCGCTGCGTACGGCGTGATCGTGGTAACCGCGCTGCCACAGCGGCCCTTGTCGCTCCAATCGCCGGTTCAACAGACGGCTGCTGCGTGATTTGAGCAGGGCCATACACTCGGCCAGGGTTCCTCCGCGCAGCTCCATCAGCCAGTGCAGATGGTCGGGCATGACCACCCAGGCGAGGCTATGGCTGAAGCCCTTGCGCTCTACGAAGCGCAGTGTGTCGATAAGGATCGCAACGTTTGCCGCATCGGCGAACAACGGTTCGCGGCCGAGGGTTGCTGTGGTCAATGAGTACACGTTGCCGGATCGGGAATACCGACCGTAGCGAAGTCTGGGGCTGGCCATGCCTCCAGCGTGCGATACGCATGGAAACACCGGTAGTGGTGGTTGACCGGTATTCGCGTCGGGAATGCTCCATCCACGCATGGCGTGGATCTACCAAAGCACGCTCCGTTCGGTACATGCAGTAGAGCCGCGCCATGCGTGGATGGACGATCAGAGCACCGTCGGCGTGTCGTCCGCGTCCCGCGCCAGCAGGCTGCCGGCGAACAGGGCTGCCAGCAGCACCGTCAGGCCACCCCAGAAAGCGGAATAGAACGCCAGGTGCGTATTGAGCGGGAACACCGTGACCGCCAGCGCCAGCATCGCCGGCCGGGCGCGATCACGCGCAGCCGCCGGGGCATAGCGCCAGGCCCGCCAGGCCTGCGCCACCGCCGCCAACCACAGCAGCAGGCCCAGAACGCCGGTCTCGGCAAGGATTTCCAGCACGATCTGGTGGGCGTGCAACGCCGGTTGGTTGCCCCACACGGCGGGGCCCTCATCTGACACGCAGGCCGGATACGCATCGCGGAAGCCGCGCGCACCGACACCGTTGACCGGATGCTCCTCGATCATGCACACCGCTGCGGTCCAGATGCGCGCGCGCCCCGAAAGCGCCTCGTCAACGCCCTGCCCGTCTTCGTTCCATGCCTGCGCCGTGCGCGCGACACGCTCGCGCAGCTGCGGCACGCCCGCTGTCAGTGCGGCCGTACCCAGCGCTGCCACCAGGGCCAGCAGGAGCAGCCGCTTCCAGCCGAACTGGCGCACGCCGCTGTAGGCCAGCACCAGCACAAAGGTGATCCACGAGGCGCGCGAACCTGCCAGCAGCAGCACGCACCCCAGTGTCGCAGCGGCCAGCAGCCACCCTGCATTGCCGAAACGCCGCGCCATCGGCAGCAGCAGGAACGGTGACAGGCTGGCCAGCACCTGGCCGAATTTCAGATTGCAGGGCCCAAGCGCGCCACTGAGGCGGTCGGCCAGTGCGGCTTCGTCGGCCGGGCACAACGCGTGGCCACTCACGGCCAGCTTCAGGTGTTCCAGCGACCAGAACCACGGGCTGGTGCCAGCCAGCGCCTGCACCAGCGCGTCCAGCGTCCACACGCCGGTGATCAGCGCCAGGCCACCGAAGGTCAAGCGCCGCCGTTCCGGCGTGGCCACCGCGATCGCCACCAGCCACATGAAGGGCAGGTAGCGCAGTCCGGCGGCCGCCTTGGTCCACGAGGCCGAAGGGTCGATCGCATCGATGGCCGAAAACGCCTGCGGCAGCCAGTAGCCGAGGAACAGGATCGAGGTCAGCGCCCACGCCGCCGTGCTCAACAGGTGCGGGCGGCGCTGCAGCCGGCGCATCACCATGCGCGCGGCAGCATAGACCGCGCCAAGGCCCAGCACGGTTTCGGCAATGCCCGGCAGCGGCCACATCGCCACGTACGCCAGCACCCACCAGGGCGCCCAGCGCCCGGCACGGTCGTCGCGCACGGTGGCAGCGGGGTCAGCCGGCGAGATCGGCATAGAGGCGGAGGGTGTCGCGCTGCATGGCCTGCAGGGTAAACGGGATGCGGGTCGGCAGGGACGGCGGCTGCGCCAGCAGGGCCAGCGCACGTTCACCCAGCGCGTGCGCGTCGCCCAGCGGCACCGCACCGCTGGGCTGCAGCTGCTGCAGCAGTTCGCCGACGCCACCGTGGTCCCAGCCCAGCACCGGGCGGCCGACCGACAGCGCCTCGAGCACGGTGCGGCCAAAGGCTTCCGGCTTGTCCGACAGCTGCAGCACCAGATCGCTGGCGGCGTAGGCCTGGGCGATGCGGACGGTAGGCGTGCTGATCTGTACGGCCTCGGCCACGCCCAGCGCCGCGGCCTGGCGGCGCAGGCCAGCCACGTAGGCCTCGCGCCCGGGTTCGTCGGTGCCCAGCATCCACAGCTGGGCAGGCACGCCGGCGGCACGCACGTCGGCCAGCAGCTGCAGCGCGTGGGCGTGGCCCTTCAGCCGGGTGCCGCGCCCCGGCAGCAGCAGCAGCGGGCCCTCAACCTGCGCCAGCCAAGGGTAGTCGGCCGCCAGGGCCAGCCGCGGGCGGCGGTCGGCGCGCGCCACGCGCGGGAACTGGTTGACGTCGACACCTCTCGGTACGACCCGCAGTTTTTCTTCCGGCACCGTCGGGTAATGGCGTTGCACGTAGGCACGCACGGTGTTGGACACGCAGATCACGCGTTCGCCACTGGTCATCACCGCGCTGTAGCGGCTGGGCGAGTTCAACCCGTGCACGGTGGTCACCCAATGCGGGCGCTGTGCGGCGGGCATGGCGCGGATCGCGTACAGGCCCAACCAGGCCGGCAGCCGCGAACGGGCATGCACGATGTCCGCACCAACTTCGGCAAACAGCCGGCGCAGGGTCGGCAGATGGCGCAGGGTCAGCAGCGACTTGCGGCCGATATCCAGGGTGAGGTGCTCGGCACCGCTGTCCAGCAGCGGCTGCACCAGGCGGCCGCCGGCAGACACCACCAGCGCGCGATGGCCGGCGGCAACCAGGGCCGCAGCGATTTCCAGGGTCGAGCGCTCGACACCACCGGAGTGCAGCGCCGGCAGCAACTGCACCACGGTCAATCGGCGCATCGAAGGGGCCGCCGTTTAGTCGGCCAGCACGAACACGGACCCGCAGTACGGGCACTGCGCTTCGCCGTTGGGCTCGTCCTCGATCGGCAGGTACACGCGCGGATGCGAGTTCCACAGCGCCATTTCCGGGGTCGGGCAGCTCAACGGCAGATCGCTGCGGTGCACGGTGTAGCGCTTCTCGGCGTTGGCGGGCGCGGTGGCGGTATGGCTCATGGCGGATTCGGTGAACGGGTTGCGAGGCCTGTGATTCTAGCATCTGGGCCGCAACGACATTGCCCCGCAACGGGCCTTTGCACGCCGCCGCCGATGCCTCGCATCTCCCCGCCGCACGCCGGGCGGCGGTGATTCCGGGGATTTCGCGGTCGTTCCGGCAGGTTCGCTCGCCAGAATCGGCTCCAGCGATATTTCCCGCATTTGGATCGAACTAAATGGCACTTGCCAGCGCGCGGCGGCTGTTGCAGGATCGGGCCAGGTCGCACCTCGACCCACCCAATCCAACCCGATCGCATGGCCCGCCCCCACCGGACCGGCATCGCCTCTTCCACTGCCAGCCTGGCGGGCGGAGCGATGCTGTCCGTGGTGTCCGCCGATGCGGGTTCGCCCGCCGCCAGCCCTTCCGGGAGACCCTTGCATGACCCTGTCCGATCCGCGCCGCGCCCTGCTTCCGCTCGCCCTGGCCCTGGCCTGTGCGACCACTGCGATGCCGGCGCGGGCGCAGGGGCTGCAGACCTCGTTCGAACCGGGCGAACCTGTCCCGGCGCAGGCCACCGGTGCGCTTCAGGTCACGATCGGCAATGGACCGGCCGCGCCCTACGCCGCCAAGCGCAATGCCGGCTACAGCGGCCTGCATGCGCTGCGCTACAGCAGCGAAGGCGGCAGCGCGCGGCGCGAACTGTTCAAGGCCGACCTGCCCATCGAGGCCGATACCACGCTGTCGTGGCTGGTGCTGCCGGAAATCGTCGGCAAGGACACCGTCGCCTCGACCTATGTATCGCTGGACCTGCTGCTGGACGATGGCAGCCGCGTTTCGGCCGGTGCGGCACGCGACCAGCATGGCGTGGCGATCGGCGCGCGCGCGCAGGGCGAATCGAAGACGCTGTACCCGCAACAGTGGGCCCGCAAGGCGGTGCGGCTGGGCGACGTGCCCACGCTGAAGGGCCGCCGCGTGGTGGCGATCGAGCTGGAGGTGGCCAGCGCCGAGGGTGCGCCGGTCGCTGGCTGGATTGATGACGTGCGCCTGGATGCCCAACCGCGGCAGCGGCCGCAGCGCGTCTCCGACTGGGTGCTGACCACCCGCGGCACCCAGGCCAACGGCACCTTCTCGCGCGGCAACAATTTCCCGGCCACGGCGGTGCCGCACGGGTTCAACTTCTGGACCCCGGTGACCGACGCCGGCGCACTGAACTGGCTGTACCGCTGGAACGAACAGAACGATGCGCAGAACCGCCCGCAGCTGCAGGCACTGGCACTGAGCCACCAGCCCAGCCCGTGGATGGGCGACCGCCAGACCTTCCAGGTGATGCCCTCGGCCAGCCGTGGCGTGCCGGACGCCGACCGCCGCAAGCGCGCGCTGTCGTTCGACCGCGGTCATGAAAGCGCGCGCCCCTACCGCTACGACGTGCGCTTCGACAATGGCATCGCTGCTGCCATCGCACCGACCGACCATGCCGCGCTGTTCCGCTTCCAGTTCCCCGAGGGCGGCGACGCCAACCTGCTGTTCGACAATGTCGATGCGCGTGGCGGCCTGACCCTGGACACGGCCACGCAGACCCTCAGCGGCTACACCGATACGCGCAGTGGCCTGTCCAACGGCGCCAGCCGCATGTACGTGGTGGCCAGCTTCGACAAGCCGTGGCGCAGCAGCGGCCGCCTCGACACCGGCCGCCCGACCGGTTACATCAAGTTCGATGCCGGCAGCGACCGGCAGGTGACGATGCGTATCGCCACCTCGCTGATCTCGGTGGAACAGGCGCGTCACAACCTGGCGCTGGAAATCGCCGCCGCCGACACGCTGGAAAGCGTGGCCGGCCGTGCGCAGGATGCATGGGACGCGCGCCTGGCCCGCTTCGACATCGGCGATGCCACTGACGACCAGAAGACCACCTTGTATTCCAGCCTGTACCGGCTGTACCTGTATCCCAACTCCGGCCACGAGAATGCCGGCAGCGCGGCCGCGCCTGACTGGCGCTACGCCAACCAGGCCAGCGCCAGCGACGACAACACCGAGGGCAGCGCGAACCGCAGCTTCACCGGCGTGCGCGATGGCAAGGTATTCGTCAACAACGGCTTCTGGGACACCTTCCGCACTACCTGGCCAGCCTATGCGCTGTTCACGCCCGACGATGCCGGGCAGATGGTGCAGGGCTTCATCGAGCAGTACCGTGCCGGTGGCTGGATCGCACGCTGGTCGTCGCCGGGCTACGCCGACCTGATGGTCGGCACCAGTTCGGACGTGGCCTTCGCCGATGCGTGGCTGAAGGGCATCGGCGGCTTCGATCCGGCCGAGGCCTACGCCGCCGCGCTGAAGAACGCGACCGTGGTACCCCCCGACCGCCATGTCGGCCGCAAGGGCATGGACCGTTCGACCTTCCGTGGCTACGCCAGCGCGGACGTGCACGAAGGCATGTCGTGGACGATGGAAGGCGCACTGAATGACTTCGGCATCGCCAACATGGCCGAGGCCCTGGCCAAGCGCGCGACCACGGCGGCGGCACGCGAGCGCTACAGCACCGAGGCCGACTACTTCCGCCATCGCGCCGCCAGCTACGCGACGATGTTCGATCCGGCCGCCGGCTTCTTCCAGGGCCGCAAGGCCGATGGCCAGTGGCGCGTGGACGCCAGGGCCTACGACCCGCGCGTGTGGGGCCACGACTACACCGAATCCAATGGCTGGACCTTCGCCTTCACCGCCGCCCACGATGGCGAAGGACTCGCCGCGCTCTATGGTGGCCGTGACAAGCTGGCAGCGAAGCTGGATGCCTTCTTCTCCACCCCGGAAACCGCCGACCCCGCGTTTGCCGGATCCTACGGCGGCACCATCCACGAGATGACCGAAGCGCGCGATGTGCGCATGGGCATGTACGCGCACAGCAACCAGCCGGCGCACCACATCCCATGGATGTACCTGTACGCCGGGCAGCCGTGGAAGACCCAGCAGCACGTGCGCGAGATCCTGTCGCGGCTGTATGTGGGCAGCGAGATCGGCCAGGGCTATCCGGGCGACGAGGACAACGGCGAGACCTCCGCGTGGTACGTGCTGGCTTCGCTGGGCCTGTATCCGCTGCGCATGGGCGCCCCGGAGTACGTGATCGGTTCACCGGCGTTCGAACATGCGAGGGTGGAACTGCAGGGCGGTGCGGTGCTGACCGTGAACGCGGCCAACAACTCACGCGAGAACGTCTACGTGCAGTCGCTGAAGATCAATGGCAAGCCGTGGACGAAGACCTGGGTGCCGCACGAGCTGATCGCCAAGGGCGCGACGCTGGACTTCGTGATGGGGCCGCAGCCGTCGCGCTGGGGCAGCGGCGTGGACGATGTGCCGCGCTCGCTGACCGCGCGGGGCCAGCGCCCGCAGCTGCTGCACGACCTGCTCGGCAGTGGCGCCAAGGCGACGCTGGCCGATGGTCGCGCCCTGCCAGCGCTGGTCGACGACGATGCCGCCACGACCGTCGGCCTGGGCGGCGGCGCAACCATCGCACTGACCGGCCTGGGCGACGGCGTGCCGACCATGTACACGCTCACCAGCGGTGACGGCCGCATCCAGGGCGGCGAATGGACGCTGGAAGCGCGCAGCGGCAACGGCCGCTGGATCGTGCTCGACCAGCGCAGCGGCGAAGCCTTCGAGTCTGCCCGCCAGACCCGACCGTTCCACATCGCCAAACCCGGTCGTTACAGCGAGTATCGGCTGCGCCTGGCCGCACCGGGCCGGCTGCCGCTGGCGGAGATCGAACTGTTGGCGCCCAGCGCCGTACAATGAGCCCCATGCGCTACCGTCTGCTGCCTCTGGCCCTTGTTGCCCTTTCCTTCTCCAGCTTCGGCCAGACCCAGGCCTTTGATGCGCAGCTGATCCGCGACGGCGTGACGCTGAACTACCAGGACGCCCGTGGCGCCCTGGCCGCGCCGCAGCGCAAGCGGGTGATCGATACGTTCTACTTCGCCTACCTGCGCGAACGTGCGGACTTCCACCCGGCCGCGCCGTCGATGGTGCGCATCGTGATCGACCCGGCCTACACCGGGATCGCCTTCGTCGGTGACAAGGACCAGGCCGCAACGATCACCATCAACCCGGGTTGGCTGGCGCAGCACCCCAACGACATCGACCTGGTCACCCATGAGGCCATGCACATCGTGCAGGGCTATCCGGGCTATGGCGACGCACGGGTGCCGGGTTGGCTGGTGGAGGGCATCGCCGACTACGCACGCGACCGCTACGGCATGGACAATGCCGCCGCGGGCTGGGCACTGCCGGGCAAGGTCGAGAAGGGGCAGAACTTCGACAGCGGCTACCGTGTCACCGGTGCGTTCCTGAAATGGGCCGACGCCGAACATCCAGGCCTGGTGCTGGCACTGGACAAGGCCCTGCGCGACGGCCGCTATGCACCGGCGCTGTGGCAGAAGCACACCGGCAAGGCACTGCCGGCGCTGTGGGCGCAGTACGCCAAGCCGCGTTCCGACGCTCCGCCGCCGGCCCCTGCACGCCGCGGCAAGCGGCGCTGACGCCCACGCTGTCGCCGGCGCCTCAGCGCGACTGCACGAAACCGGCGTACAGCGCGAACAGCTGCTGGAAGTACCGCCGCGTCACTCGATTGCGCATGACACCCTCGCCGATGGGAAGTTGGTCGGGCCCAGGGTGGGAAGGCCGGTCCGGTCCCTTCCCACGGCCGGGCCGCGTGGGCGTATTGGGCCGCAGTGGCGTTGCAGGGAAATGACCGGGTTGCGTAGCGCGTGTGGCACAGCCCGGGGTAGAACCGGCCGCTGGCCGGCTGTCGTCGTGTATCTGGACATGATTGAGGTTGCCGGCCAGCGGCCGGCACTACCCGTTTCCGCTGCGCGGAAACAAAAACGCGCCCCGTGGGGCGCGTTTCCGCAGCTGTCGCTGGAAAGAAGGCTTATGCCTTCTTTTCCGCTTCCAGCTGCTTCCTGATCTGCGCATCGACCGCCGCAATGGCGGTCATGTTCAGGATCCGGCGCGAGGTCGCGCTGGTGGTCAGGATGTGCACCGGCTTGTTCACGCCCATCAGGATCGGACCGATCGCCACGCCGTCGGTGAACACGCGCACCAGGTTGTAGGCGATGTTGGCCGCTTCCAGGTTCGGCAGCACGAACAGGTTGGCGCGGCCCTGCAGGGTAGAGCCCGGCAGCAGCTTCTGGCGCAGCGCTTCATCCCATGCGGTGTCGCCCTGCATTTCGCCATCCACGTTCAGGCGCGGGTTGCGCTTGAGCAGCAGCTCGCGCACCTGGCGCATCTTCAGCGCATCCTTCGAATCATGGCTGCCGAAGTTGGAGTGTGACAGCAGCGCCACCTTCGGCTCGATGCCGAACAGCTTCATGCGATAGGCCGCCTGCAGGGTCGCCTCGCACAGCTGCTCGGCGGTCGGGTCTTCCTGCACGTGGGTATCGACGAAGAAGAACACGCCCTGCTGGTTGATCACGCCGGTCATCGCCGAGGTCGAGGTGACCTTCGGCTCCAGCGGCAGCACGCTGCGCACGTAGCCCAGCTTCTTGTGGAAGCGGCCGACGATGCCGGTCAGCATCGCATCGGCTTCGCCACGGGCGACCATCACCGCTGCGATCAGGGTCGGGCGCGAACGCATCAGGTTCTTCGCCGCGGCCACGGTCACGCCGCGACGGCCGGTCAGGCCGTGGTAGTACTGCCAGTATTCGTTGAAGCGCGGGTCGTCGTTGATGTTGGTGACTTCAACGTTCTCGCCGATCTTCAGGCGCAGGCCGAGGCGCTCGATGCGCGACTCGATCACTTCCGGGCGACCGATCAGGATCGGATGCGCCAGGCCGTCATCGACCACGTTCTGCACTGCCTGCAGCACCACTTCCTCTTCGCCCTCGGCGTACACCACGCGCTGCTTGTCGCTGCGCGCGCGGTCGTACACCGGCTTCATCATCAGGCTGGTGCGGTAGACGAACTGGGCCAGCTTGTCGCGGTAGGCGCCCATGTCCTCGATCGGGCGCGAGGCCACGCCCGAATCCATCGCGGCCTGGGCCACGGCGGCCGACAGTTCCACCAGCAGGCGGCGGTCGAACGGGCGCGGGATCAGGTATTCACGGCCGAAGCTCGGGGTCTCGCCGCCGTAGGCCGAGCCCATGTCGGTGGCTGCACGGCGTGCCAGTGCAGCGATGGCGCGCACGCAGGCGATCTTCATTTCCTCGTTGATCGCGGTGGCGCCCACGTCCAGCGCACCACGGAACAGGTAGGGGAAGCACAGCACGTTGTTGACCTGGTTCGGGTAGTCCGAACGGCCGGTGCCGATGATCGCGTCCGGACGCGCAGCGCGCGCCACCTCCGGCATGATTTCCGGGGTCGGGTTGGCCAGCGCGAAGATCACCGGATCCGGCGCCATGGTCTTGACCATGTCGGCGGTCAGGATGCCCGGTGCCGACAGGCCCAGGAAAATGTCCGCGCCGTCGACGATCTCGGCCAGGGTGCGCTTGTCGGTGTCGCGCGCATAGCGCTGCTTTTCCGGGTCCAGGTCGGTACGACCGGTGTGGATCACGCCCTCGCGATCGAAGGCCAGGATGTTCTCCGGCTTCAGGCCCAGCTGCACCAGCATGTTCACGCAGGAAATGCCGGCCGCGCCCATGCCCGTGGTCGCCAGCTTCACTTCCTCGATCTTCTTGCCGGTGATCGCCATCGCGTTGAGCACGGCCGCGCCGACGATGATCGCCGTGCCGTGCTGGTCGTCATGGAATACCGGGATCTTCATGCGCTCGCGCAGCTTGCGCTCGACCACGAAGCATTCCGGCGCCTTGATGTCCTCCAGGTTGATGCCGCCGAAGGTCGGTTCCAGCGAGGCGATGATGTCGACCAGCTTGTCCGGGTCGGTCTCATCCACTTCGATGTCGAACACATCGATGCCGGCGAACTTCTGGAACAGCACGCCCTTGCCTTCCATCACCGGCTTGCCGGCCAGCGCGCCGATGTTGCCCAGGCCCAGCACCGCGGTGCCGTTGGAGATCACCGCCACCAGGTTGCCGCGGGCGGTCAGCTCGCTGGCCTGCTGCGGGTCGGCCTTGATCGCTTCACAGGCGTACGCCACGCCCGGCGAATACGCCAGCGACAGGTCGCGCTGGGTCAGCATGGGCTTGGTAGCGGAAACCTTGATCTTTCCCGGCGGGGACATCCGGTGGTAATCGAGGGCGGCCTGTTTGAAATCTTCGTTGGACATCGATGTGGGTTACATGAATGGGCAGAAGGGACAGGGGATGATACCCCCGTTGGAGCGTCCGGACCTGTCGCAATCCTGTCGCAAGCATGCTGCGACCGCACAATTCCGTGCCGTATGCGACGGTACCGCGATACCAGCTTCGGCGCTGCCCATGACAGCCATGGGACGCCCTGAAACGCCGCGGGGCCGTACCACTGACGTGATCGGCCCCGCGGTACCACACACCTGGATCAGCCCTTGGCCGGCAGCGCCTCGGGCAGCGCATCGACCGGCGGCGGCAGTTCGCTCTCGCGGCCATCCAGCGCCAGCTGCAGGCGGTTGCGGTCCAGCGCGCCTTCCCAGCGCGAGACCACCACGGTGGCCACCGCATTGCCGATGAAATTGGTCAGCGAGCGGCATTCGCTCATGAACCGGTCCACGCCCAGGATCAGCGCCATGCCAGCCACCGGTACCTCCGGCACCACGGCCAGGGTGGCGGCCAGGGTGATGAAACCGGCGCCGGTGACACCGGCCGCGCCCTTGGAGCTGAGCATGGCGACCAGCAGCAGGGCGATCTGGTGGCCCAGGGTCAGTTCGGTGTTGGTGGCCTGGGCGATGAACAGTGCCGCCAGGGTCATGTAGATGTTAGTGCCGTCCAGGTTGAACGAGTAGCCGGTCGGGACCACCAGGCCCACCACCGACTTGCTGCAGCCGGCGCGTTCCATCTTCTCCATCAGCGACGGCAGCGCCGACTCCGACGAGGAGGTGCCGAGCACCAGCAGCAGTTCGGCCTTAAGGTAGCGCGCCAGCTTGAACACCGAGAACCCGCACAGGCGGCAGACCACACCGAGGATCACCGCCACGAACAGGAACGCGGTGAGGTAGAACGAGCCCACCAGCCAGGCCAGGTTGATCAGCGAGCCGACGCCGTACTTGCCGATGGTGAAGGCGATCGCACCGAAGGCACCGATCGGGGCGGCCTTCATCAGGATGTGCACCAGCTTGAACACCGGGGCGACCAGCGCCTCCAGGAAGTTCAGCACCGGCTTGCCCTTCTCGCCCACCATCGCCAGCGCGATGCCGAACAGCACGGCCACGAACAGCACCTGCAGGATGTTGCCATCGACAAAAGCGCTGAGCAGCGTCTTCGGGATGATGTCCATCAGGAAGCCGACCAGGGTCAGGTCATGCGACTTCTCGACGTAGCTGTGCACTGCGGTCTGGTCCAGCTCGGCCGGGTTGATGTTCATGCCCGCGCCGGGCTGCACCACGTGCGCCACAATCATGCCGACAATCAGCGCCAGCGTGGAGAAGAACAGGAAGTACGCCATCGCCTTGGCGAACACCCGGCCCACCGTGCGCAGGTGGGTCATGCTGGCGATGCCGGTGACGATGGTGAGGAAGATCACCGGCGCGATGATCATCTTCACCAGATTGATGAAGGCATCGCCGAGCGGCTTCATCTTCTCGCCGACCAGCGGTTCGTAGTGGCCGAGGATGGCACCCAGGACGATCGCCACGATCACCTGGAAGTACAGCTGGCGATAGATCGGCAACGGCTTTGCAGGCACCGGTGCTGCGGTCGGGATGTGCATGGCGGACTCCGGAAGGGGCGTTTTCAGGCACGTACGGCCCCGGGACTGCACGGGAGCCGTTACCGTGGAAACTGATCGCAGGCCCTGTACTGCACGCACAGGGGGTGCGACCAATGGACGCCTTTGTACGCGCCAGGCACGCCGGCGCAGATAACCTATTGGTACTAGCCCCCCGGTTCAGGTGGCACAGGTGCCTACACTGGCGCCGCACCGCCCGGAAACGGGAAGGCCGGTGGCCCGGGCTGAACGGCTGGGCATGTCCCTGCGAAAGTTTCGGCCCCTGCGGCCGTTGATGTCCTGTCCACACGCAATCTGAGAGAGCCGCACCCAACATGCGCCCGAATCCCACCTTGCTGGCCCTGTCGCTGGCCGCCCTTCCCGCCTTCGCCTCGGCCGCCGATTTCGACAACTGGCCGACCAGGTACACCTTCGGCGATGGCACCGAGCTGGCGGCCACCGCCAACATCGCCTACGACTACAACGACTTCTCCTCGGCCAGCGGCCTCGAGGACGTCGACGCCGTGCGGCGCAAGGAATTCGGTGCGACGCTGAAGAAGAAGGGCGTGTACGACGCGATGGTCTACTACGACTTCCAGGCCGATACCTGGCTGGACGTGTTCGTGCGCTTCGAGAGCAAGGCCTTCTTCGGCCGTGACGTCGGCCGCTTCCGCTTCGGCTACATGAAGACCCCGGTCGGCCTGGATGCGAACACCTCTTCGCGTGCCGGCAGCTTCCTGGAAACCTCGCTGCCGGTGCAGGCCTTCTACGAAGGACGCCGTACCGGTGTGGAATGGGTGCTGGAGCGCCCGCAGTACCTGCTGCAGGCAGGCGCCTATGGCGGCAAGGACCTGCAGGGCGACAACCCCGGAACCACCCAGGCGGTGCGGGCGGTGTGGACGCCGGTGAAGGCACCGGGTGACGTTATCCACCTGGGCCTGGCCTACTCGCAGGAGAACCCACGCGGCTACAGCGACGGCCGCGACGTGCACCACGAGGCCAGCGCCCGCCTGCGCGCGCGCCCGGAAGCCGGCCTGACCGACATCCGCTACGTCGATTCCGGCGCGCTGGTCACCGCCGACCAGATCCGCCGCACCGGCCTGGAAGGCATCTGGATCCGCGGCCCGTTCTCGCTGCAGGCCGAAGCGCTGCGCGCCACGGTCACCCGCCATGACGGCAAGCCCGACTTCACCGGCAGCGGCCAGTACGCGATGGCCAGCTGGGTGCTGACCGGCGAATCGCGGCCGTACAACGCCGGCGCGGTGGCCAACATCAAGCCGGCGCACAACTACGGTGCGGTCGAACTGGTGGCGCGTTACAGCCGCCTGGACCTCGACGATGGTGACATCCTGGGTGGCCGCCAGCACGACCTGACGTTGGGTGCGAACTGGTACCTGACCAGCCACTTCAAGTTCCAGGCCAACTACGTGAAGGTCGACGCCAGCCGTCGTGGCGTGCACAGCACGCCGGAGATCTTCGAACTGCGCGCGCAGATGCACTTCTGACCCCTTCCACGTCAGACCCCGGCGGGCGTGCACGCCGCGCCCGCCGGCCCTGCGTAGACTGCCGCCATGTATTGGCTCAGCCGCCACCGGATGCTGTTGCTGACCATCCTGGTGATGGTCGGTGGCACCGTGCTGTGCGCGGTCGCCGCTGGCCATTACGCCTGGCGGCGCGCGCTCGGCGACGAAAGCAGCCAGGTGCAACGCCAGCTGCAGCTGTATGGCCAGGGCCTGCAACAGCGCATCGACCGCTTCGGCACCTTGCCGCAGGTCATGGCGCTGGATCCGGATCTGCTGCACGCACTGCGTGTGCCGCCCTCGCCCGGCGAACGTCAGCGACTGAACCTCAAGCTGCAACGTGCCAATGAAGTCACCCGGGCCTCGACCCTGACCCTGGTCGGCCACGATGGTGTGGCGGTGGCGGCCAGCAACTGGGACCAACCGACCAGCAACGTCGGCGAGAACTACAGCTACCGCCCCTACTACCGCCAGGCGCTGGCGCAGGGCCGTGGCCGCTTCTACGGCATCGGCATGACCACCGGCGTGCCCGGCTATTACCTTTCGCAGGCCATCGAGGCTGACGGCAAGCGGCTCGGCGTGGTGGTGATCAAGGTCGAGCTGTCCGCGCTGGAACAGGAATGGTTGAGCAGCCCGGACGTGGTGCTGGCCAGCGACGACCATGACGTCGTATTCCTGTCCAACCGGGACAGCTGGCGCTACCGGCTGCTGCGTCCGCTGCGTGCCGGTGAGCGCCGCGAAATGCTCGATGCACGTCAGTACGCCGACCGTGCCCTGCAGCCCTTGCGTGCACGTACCGAAGACGTGCTGTCCGATGGCGGCCGCATGGTGCGGCTGCTGGATCCTGCGCTGCCGCAGCCGAGGCTGTGGCAAAGCCTGGCGCTGCCCGCCGAGGGCTGGAACCTGCACCTGCTGCACGACGCCGGCGCCGCTACTGCAGCAGGTCGCGCGGCCGCCCTGACCGGCGGTGCCGCGTGGCTGGCCTTGGGCTTCCTGGTGCTGTTCGTGCAGCAACGCAGGCGCCTGGCCAAGCATCGCCTGCGCAGCCGCCGCGAACTGGAAACCCTGCTCAAGCAGCACGCACAGGAGCTGCGCACCGCACAGGATGGCCTGCTGCAGGCCGCCACCGACGCCGACAGTGGTCTCAGCCGCAGCCTCGAACACCTGCCGCAGGGTGTTGTGGTGATCGACCGCGACCTGCGCCTGGTCGCGTGGAATTCGCGCTATCTGGAACTGTTCCGGTTCCCGGCAGACCTGGTGCGCGTCGGCCGGCCGATCGAGGAACTGTTCCGTTTCAATGCCCGTCGTGGCCTGCTCGGTCCCGGCCCGGTGGACGAGGCCATCGAGCGCCGCCTGAACCACCTGCGCAGTGGCCGCCCGCACATGCGCGAGAGCGAAAAGGACGACGGCACGGTGCTGGAGATCCGCGGCAATCCGCTGCCCGACGGCGGCTTCGTCACCAGCTACGCCGACATCACCAGCTACAAGAATGCGGCGCGCGAACTGCGCTCGCTGGCCGATGCGCTGGAACACCGCATCGCCGAGCGCACCCGTGACCTGGACGAGGCGCGGCGCGAGGCCGAGCAGGCCAACCGCTACAAGACCCGCTTCGTCGCCTCGGCAGTGCACGACCTGCTGCAGCCGCTCAACGCTGCGCGCATGTTCGTCTCAGTGCTGCGCGGCAAGCTGGGCGACCCGGTGCAGCAGCAGACTGCCGATCATATCGATGCCGCGCTGGCGGCGCAGGACGCGATCCTCAACAGCCTGCTGGATATCGCGCGGCTGGAATCAGGCAGCCTGCCCACCCGCGTACAGGCGTTCCGGCTGGGCCCCCTGCTGCAGACACTGGCGCGCGAGTTCGGCATCGCCGCGCAGTCACGCGGGCTGGTGGTGGACTGGGTCGATAGCCATGCCGTGGTGGTCAGCGATGAAGCGCTGCTGCGCCGCATCCTGCAGAACTTCCTGTCCAACGCGCTGCGCTACAGCGAACGCGGTCGCGTGCTGCTTGGCTGCCGCCGCCGTGAAGGACTGCTGTGGATCGAAGTGCACGACCAGGGCCCGGGTATTCCCGATGCGTTGCAGGGCGAGATCTTCGAGGAGTTCCGTCGCCTGCACGACGGCCAGCAGCGCGGCGCCGGCCTTGGCCTGGCCATTGTCGACCGCATCGGCCGCCTCCTCGGCCATCCGATCCGGCTGCGCTCGCAGCTGGGCCGGGGCAGCGTGTTCGCGGTAGGCGTACCGTTCGGCGAAGCCAGCGCGATTCCGGCCACCGCGCCTGCGCCGGTACTGGCGCAGGAACCGGGCGCGGACAACCCGCTGCGTGGGCGTCGGGTGTGGGTGATCGACGACGATCCGCACGTGTGTGCGGCCAGCCGTGCGCTGCTGGAGCGCTGGGGCTGCGAGGTGGCGCTGGCCGATGGGCCACAGGCGGCGCTGCAGTTGGCCAGTGCCGAGACGGTTCCGGAGCTGGTGCTGCTGGATGTGCGCATGGGCGATCACCACGGGCCGGTGCTGTACGAGACGCTGGCGGAGTTGTGGCAGGCACGCCCACCGGTGGTGCTGGTCACTGCAGAGCGCGATGCGGGATTGCGTGAGATGGCCGCCGAGCGCGGCTGGGGAATGATGGCCAAGCCGGTAAAGCCGCCGGCGCTGCGGGCGCTGATGAGTCAGTTGTTGATCCGGCATCGCGGGTAGTTTCCAGCCAACGGCGCAGCCCTTCGTGGGTGGTCGCGCAAAGCAGTTCATCGGTGGGGCCGGGTAGATGGGCTGCACAGGGGGCGCTGCAAGTACGTCCCTGTAAGCTCGGTCGCCGCATCCATGCGGCTCACGCCCCTGTGCAGCCCATCTACCCGGCCACGGACACGTGCCGTGCGCGTCCACCCTCGGAGAAGAAAATAAGATCAAAAGCGGGTCGCGCACTGCGCTTGCTTGTGTAGAGCCGAGCCCATGCTCGGCTTCGCGGACCGGCCGCAAAGCAGCCGAGCGTGGGCTCGGCTCTACAAAAAGCGGCCTGCCAGGCTGCCTTTGCTTTTGATCCTCTTTTCTCTTCCGTGGGTGGACGCGCACGGAACCTGCCCAGCCTCTCCCATGAACTGCTCTACGTGTCCACCCACGAGGGGCTGTGCCGTTGGCTGGAAACTACAGCCCGATGCCGGCGTCGCCTTCAGGCTCCAGCGCCTTCACCAGCACCGCGGCCTGGGTGCGGCTATGGCACTCGAGTTTTTTCAGGATGGCGGTGACATGCACCTTCACCGTGTTCTCAGCCAGCCCCAGCGTGTAGGCGATCTGCTTGTTGAGCAGGCCATCGGCCAGGCAGAGCAGCACGCGGAACTGCTGCGGGGTCAGCTGGGCCAGGCGGCTGGCCAGCAGCGCATCGGCCTCCGAGCGCTCGGCGGCCATCGCCGGGAACCACAGGCCGCCGTCGAGCACCGCCTGCACGGCCTCGCCGATGGTCTCGGCCGGGGCCGACTTCGGGATGAAACCAGCCGCGCCGAACTGCTGGGCACGGCGGATCACCCGCGGATGGTCGTTGGACGAGAGGATCACCACCGGAATGTCCGGATGCGAGCCGCGCACGTGCAGCAGCGCGGAAAAACCGTGTGCGCCGGGCATGGTCAGGTCGAGCAGCACCAGGTCCACATCGGGATGCGCGTCGAGTGCCTCGGCCAGCGCCTCGGCGCTCGCAACCTCGCGCACCTGTGCCAATGGCAGGCTCTGCCGCAAGGACTGCACCACCGCCGAACGCAGCAGCGGGTGGTCATCGGCGATCAGGATGGTGTATTCGCTCATACCGCCATTGTACGGGCAGGTCGCCGCCTC
The DNA here is from genome assembly GCF_037079935.1 of Stenotrophomonas maltophilia group sp. Smal12. Taxonomy (NCBI): domain Bacteria; kingdom Pseudomonadati; phylum Pseudomonadota; class Gammaproteobacteria; order Lysobacterales; family Lysobacteraceae; genus Stenotrophomonas; species Stenotrophomonas maltophilia group sp. Smal12. The sequence goes on from NZ_JBAWUK010000018.1 coordinate 42,974, forward strand.
AGCGCCCGGCCGGCTCGACGCTGCTGCGCCAGGCATCGAGGAACTGGCGACGCTTGAGCGCGTCCAGGTACACCAGCAGGCCCGGTCCGAGCTGGATCGGACGGCGGCTGCGGCCGGGCGCATCGTCACCGCGTGCGTTGCCGGTCACGATCGGCATCAGCCGCGCTTCGCGCGACAGCACCTGCTGGCCACGCGGCGACAGCAGGTAATCGAGGAAGCGCCGCGCTTCTTCCGGGTGTGGGCCGGTGCGCGGGATGACTGCGGTGCGCAGCACCACCAGCGTGTAGTCCTCGGGCTCGATGATGGCCAGTGGCGCGCCGGCATCGACACGTGCCTGCGCGTAGGAGCCGAGCACGTTGTAGACCAGCGACAGCTGGCCACTGGCCACCTGGTCCAGCAGCACGCCAGTACGCTCCTCGCGCACCACGTCGTTGTCGCCGAGCGCGCCCAGCAGCGCGCCGGCAATGCTGCCGCGCTGCGCGTCCTGGGTCGCCAGCAGGTAGCCGACACTGCTGCGCTCGATGTCATAGGTGCCGACCTTGCCGCGCAGCGGTGCACCTTCAGCACGCAGCCGGTCGAGCAGCTGGCGGCGCGTGTGCGGCACCTTCGCCGCCGGCAGTGCGCGGGTGTTGTAGACCATCACCACCGGCTCGTAGCTGATGCCGAATGCCTCGTTGCGCCATTGCGCCCACGCCGGCAGCACCGCGGTCTGCGCCGAGCGGTGCGGCAGCGCATGGCCATCGTTGACCAGCTTGGTCTGCAGGTCCATGCCGCTGGAGATCAGCAGGTCCGGTGATGCCGGCCCGCCACGGTCGTGCAGGTAACGCGCGTACAGGTCCTGGGTGATGATGTCCTCGTACACCACTTCGGTGCCGGGGTGAAGGCGCTGGTAGTCGGCGATGACCACCGCGAACACTTCGATGTCGGTGGTGCCGTGGATGCGCAACTGCGCGGTGGCCGCGCCCTGTGCGGGAAAACGGCGCACATCGCCGGGCGCGGCCAACACCGGCAGGGCCAGCAGCAGGGCAACGGCCGTCGCGAACAAGCGGATCATGGACTGCTCCGGGGCAGGCGGATGGTGGCGACCAGCCCGCCCTGCGGGCGGTTGCTGAGGTCAATGCGGCCGCCATGGCTGTCGACCACGCGCTTGACGATGGCCAGGCCCAGCCCGGCACCACCTGAGGGCGCACCTTCGCCACGGGCGAAACGCTCGAATACGCGCTCGGCATCGGCCGGGGCGATGCCTGCGCCGTGGTCGGCGATGGTCAGCACGGCCTGCTCGCCTTCCACGGTAAGGGCAATCTGCAAGTCGCCGTCACCACCGTACTTCAGTGCGTTGTCGACCAGGTTCTTGATCGCCTCGCGCAGCAGCAGCGCATCGCCGTGCACCAATGCCGGTTCGGCGGTCATCGCCAACTGCACGCGCGGCGCCGGCCCTGCCTGCGGCAGCGCTTCATGCAGGGCCTGGTGCACGGTCTCGGCCAGGTCCACCGCTGCAAAGCGCTGCAGATGCGAACGATGGATCACGCTGGCATCGCTGAGCAGCTGGTTCAGCAGCCGGCTCATATGGGTGGCGTTGCGCTCGATCGCCTGCAGGCTGCGCCGCATGTCCTCCGGATCGTCATCATCCAGCGCCAGCTGTGCCTGTGCGCGCAACGCAGCCAGCGGCGTGCGCATCTGGTGCGCAGCCTCGGCCATGAACGCGCGCAGTGTCTCGTTGCTGCTGGACAGGCGTTCCATGAAGCGGTTCAGCGCCGCCACCATCTGGTCCATCTCGCGCGGAACGCGGGCATCCAGCGGCTTCAGGTCGGACGGCTCCCGTCGCGACAGCTCGCGCTCCACCCGCACCAGCGGCCGGAATGCGCGATGCACGCCGAACGCCACCAGTGCCAGCAGCAGCCCGGACAGCACGCCGATCGCCAGCAACGCGCGATTGACCATGTCCTGCGCGACCGCTTCACGCGCACGCCGGGTCTGGCCGACCTGGACCTGCACCTCGCCCTGCGCCGAGGCGGCGGCGAAGCTGCGGCTGACCACCACGAAGCGCACGGTCTCGCCGCTGTAGGTGGCATCGAACAGCTGCGGCTGGGTACCGGGCCGGCGCGGCGGTGCCGGCAGGTCGCCGTAGCCGGTGATCAGGGTGCCGCGGCTGTCGGCCACGCGATAGAACACGCGGTCCTCGGGCGCCATCGCCAGCAGGTCCAGCGCCGCATACGGCAGATCGACCTGCCACTGGCCATCGACCAGGGCCACCGAATCGGCAATGGACAGCGCCGAGGACACCAGCAGGTGATCGTAGGATCGATTGGCGGCGCGCTGGCCGTAATCGCGCGCGGCGAACAGCAGGGCCACTGCGAACACCGCCAGCAGCACGCCGAGATAGAGCAGCAGCGTTCGCCGCAGCGAACCCGGCGCCGCAGTCGCAGCGCGCGCGTCAGCCATCGGCGTCGGCATGGGTATCGCTGGCCTCCAGCAGATAGCCGACACCGCGCACCGTGGTGATGCGCAGCGGTGCGCCCGCCAGCTTCTTTCTCAGGCGGCCAACATACAACTCGATGGCATTCGGGCCCGCTTCGTCATCGAAACCGAACAGGCCGTTGCCGATCTCATCCTTGCCGACCACTTGGCCGAGGCGCCCGACCAGGATCTCCAGCAGGCGGTACTCGCGGTTGGGCAGTTCGATCGGTTCGCCGTCGAGGCTGACCCGGTGCGCAGCGTTGTCGAACTGGAAGCCGCCGATCTGCACCACTTCGCTGGCCTGGCCACGCGCACGCCGCAGCAGCACACGGCAGCGCGCTTCGAACTCGCGAAAATCGAATGGCTTGCCCAGGTAATCGTCGGCACCGACATCCAGCGCCTGCACGCGATCCTCGATGCCATCGCGCGCGGTCAGCATCAGCACCGGCGTGCTGTCACCGCGCTCGCGCATGCCGGCCAGCACGCGCAGGCCATCGAGCTTGGGCAGGCCGATGTCCAGCACCACCAGGTCGAAGCTCTGGTAGCGCAGCACGCTGGCGGCGGCCAGGCCATCAGCCTGCCAGTCCACAGCGTGCCCGCTACGGCGCATCCGGCGGATGATCGCATCGGCCAGATCCGGGTTGTCTTCGACCAGCAGCAGGCGCATGGGCACACGGGTGGGAGGGGAACCGAATGCTACCGCATGCCGCCGCCGCGCTTGCCGGGCACGGCACGGCGAGATCGACGACACGCTTTTCGCTGCACCGCACAAACCGCTGACAGGACGATGACAGCTTGCCCGACCCAGACTGCGGCCGCGCACCGTCCGGTGCCCACGATTGCCGCGCGCCTGGCGCGCACCTGGGAGGGTTTGTGGAATTCACGTTTGCCTGGCGGCGTCCTGCCGCCATGATGGCGCTGGCTGCCCTGTCGGCGCCGGCCTTCGCTGCCGAAGACGACCGCCCGGTCACCGCCATCCTCGGTGGCCGCCTGCACCTGGACTTCGCCACCTTCGACAACGACAACCGCGGCACCCCGAACAAGGACGACACCGAGGTCCGCCGCGCCTGGCTGGACGTGTCGGGCAAGTTCTTCGTGGTCGACTACAAGCTGGAAGCCGATTTCTCCGGCGACCGCGTCGAGGCCAAGGATGTCTATCTGGCACGCAGCTTCGGCAAGGCCGGCAAGCTGACCGTGGGCCAGTTCAAGCAGTACTTCTCGCTGGATGACCGTACCAGCTCCAACTACGGCAGCTTCCTGGAGCGCGGCAACGCCGGCACCACGCTGGCGCCGCTGTACCGCCTGGGTGCGTCCTGGCAGGCCAACCCGGGTGACTTCACCTGGGCGGCCAGCATCTACAGCCTGGAGAGCATCGACGCCTGGCAGGTGAAGGGCCGCGCGGCGGGTGGTCGCGTCACCTGGGCGCCCTCGCCCAGCGACGGTGACGTGCTGCACCTGGGCCTGTCGCTGGCCCGCGAGGCCTACGACAACCCGGGGGCCAACGGCGTGCCCGGCCTGCGTATCCGCCCGCGCCCGGCCGGCCACCTGTCCGACAACAGCCGCCTGACCCTGGTCGACTTCTCCGCCGGCCGCGATACCGACGTCAACAAGTGGTCGCTGGAATACGCGCAGGTGCGCGGCCCGTTGTCGTGGCAGGGCGAGTTCAGTGGCGCCACCTTCGATGATGGCGCCCAGCGCGGCGACGTGATGGCGGCCTACGGCATGCTCAGCTGGTTCGTCACCGGCGAAAGCCGTGCCTACGACCGCAAGACCGGCCGCTTCGCACGGGTCAAGGACATCCGCCACAAGGCTGGGGCCTTCGAAGTGGCGCTGCGTTACGACCAGATGTGGGGCGCGCAGCACCTCGATGGCGCGCCGGACCTGCGCCGTGGCAGCACTGAAGCGTGGACGCTGGGTGGCAACTGGTACCTGCGCGACAACCTGCGCTTCATGCTCAACGTGATCGAAAGCCGCAATCGCGACCGCCTGGCCGGGGTCACGGTGGACCGCACGCGCGCGGTCACCGGCCGCCTGCAGTACGACTTCTAAGCCAGCTGTGCCGGGCAAACCACCCGGCCCCCTTCCACTCCCCCACATCCTGTTTTCGCAAGGAGTCCGCAGATGATGCTGAGCATCCTCGGCTTTGGCATGGTCATTACGTTCATGTACTTGATCATGAGCAAGCGGTTGTCGCCGCTGGTGGCCCTGATCACCATCCCCATCCTGTTCGCGCTGATCGGCGGCTTCGGTGCCGGCATCGACGAGATGATGCTGGAGGGCATCAAGAAGATCGCGCCGACCGGCGTGATGCTGATGTTCGCCATCCTCTACTTCGGGGTGATGATCGACGCCGGCCTGTTCGATCCGCTGGTACGGGTGATCCTGCGCTTCGTCAAGGGCGATCCGATGAAGATCGTGCTCGGCACCGCGGTGCTGGCGATGCTGATCTCGCTCGATGGCGACGGTTCGACCACCTACATGATCACCGTCTCGGCGATGCTGCCGCTGTACCAGCGCCTCGGCATGAACGCGCTGAACATGACCTGCGTGACCATCCTGGCCGGCGGCGTGATGAACCTGACCCCGTGGGGCGGCCCGACCGCACGCGCGGCCACCGCGCTGCACGTGGACCCGGCCGATGTGTTCGTGCCGCTGATCCCGTCGATGGTGATCGCCTGTGCCGGCGTGCTGCTGCTGGCCTGGTACCTGGGCCTGAAGGAACGCCGTCGCCTTGGCGTGGTGACCCTGCCCAAGGGCGGCAGCTGGGTGGACAACAGCGTGTCCGACGACAGCAACCCGCTGCCGACCGTGGAAGACGCCGAGGACATCAAGCGCCCGAAGCTGCTGTGGGTCAACCTGGCCCTGACCGTGGCGCTGATGACCGCGCTGATCATCGGCGTGCTGCCGATGCCGGTGCTGTTCATGGTCGGCTTCGCCATCGCCCTGGTGATCAACTACCCGAACCTGGCCGAGCAGCGCCGCCGCGTGGTCAACCACGCCGGCAACGTGCTGTCGGTGGTGTCGCTGATCTTCGCCGCGGGCATCTTCACCGGCATCCTCAACAACACCGGCATGGTCGAGGCGATGTCACACAGCTTCCTGGCGGTGATTCCGGAGTCGTGGGGCCCGTACCTGGCGGTGATCACCGCCGTGGCGTCGATGCCGTTCACCTTCTTCATGTCCAACGACGCGTTCTACTTCGGCGTGCTGCCGATCCTGTCCGAGGCCGCCGGCAACTACGGCATCACCCCGGTGGAGATGGCGCGTGCCTCGCTGGCCGGCCAGCCGGTGCACCTGCTCAGCCCGCTGGTGCCGTCCACTTACCTGCTGGTGGGCCTGGCCAAGGTCGAATTCGCCGACCACCAGAAGTTCACCCTGAAGTGGGCCATCGCCATCTCGATGCTGCTGATGATCGGCAGCCTGCTGTTCGGCCTGTATCCCCTCGCCGCCTGACCCTTTACCAAGGAGCCTTCTGCAATGACGCTTCGAATCGCTTACGTCACCAGTGGAATGGGCAGTGTCGGCACTGCCATCTGCCAGAGCCTGGCCCGCAGCGGCCACACCGTGGTCGCCGGCTGCGCGCCCAGCTCGCCGCGCAAGGCCAACTGGCTGCGCGAGCAGCGCGAACAGGGCTTCGACTTCATCGCCTCCGAAGGCAACGCCACCGACTGGGCCTCGACCAGCGCCGCGTTCGCCAAGGTCCGTGCAGAAGTCGGTGAAGTGGACGTGCTGGTCAACAACTCCGGCGGCAGCCGCGACCTTCTTTTCCGGCAGATGACGGTGGAAGACTGGAACGCGGTGATCGCCTCCAACCTCAATGCGCTGTTCAACCTGACCAAGCAGGTGGTCGATGGCATGGCCACGCGCGGCTGGGGTCGCATCATCAACATCGGTTCGGTCAGCGCCCACAAGGGCCAGATCGGCCAGGTGAACTACGCCACCGCCAAGGCCGCGATGCACGGTTTCAGCCGTGCACTGGCCGCCGAAGTGGCCTCGCGCGGGGTCACTGTCAACACGCTGTCGCCAGGCTACATCGCCAGCCAGGCGATCAGCAGCTTCCCGCCGGATGTACTGGATCGGCTGGCCGCCTCGGTGCCGGTGCGCCGGCTGGGTCGGCCCGAGGAAGTGGCCGGCCTGTGCGCGTGGCTGGCCTCGGATGAAGCCTCGTACGTGACCGGTGCCGACTATCCGGTCAACGGTGGCCTGTACATGGGTTGAGCCCTCCCCCACGGAGTGCGCGGGGCCGGTGAATCTTCGTTCGCGAGGGGGATCCGGCCCCTTTTTCTATCGGGTTGCAGGACACGCACGGGGGCCTGCGTCGTTCGTTGGTTTCTCGTAAAGAAGGTTTCATGTTCCGTTCGCATAGTGGCCATGCACCGCGCACGTGTGCCGGTGACCATCCCCCATGCAACGGACCACCATGCAGACCCGACACCTGACGATCGCCGTGGCGATCGCGCTCTCCGCCGCCACCAGCGCCCATGCCGCCACCGCCGCCGATACCGGCGCCAGCACCGATGCCGCGCTGAGCGCGCAGACGCTGGATACCGTCTCCGTGATCGGCCAGGGCGAGACCCGCCAGGTGCAGCGCATCGCCACCGTCGACAAGCAGGTGCTGCCGCCGGGCACCAGTGGCCAGAAAATCCTCGACCGCCTCCCGGGCGTGTCGGTGCAGTCCAACGATGCCTTCGGCGCCAACGAAGAATCGCAGACCATCAGCCTGCGCGGCTTCGACAAGAGCCGCCTCGGCTATACGCTGGACGGCATCCCGTTGGGTGACAACAGCTACGGCAACTACAACGGCCTGAGCATTGCCCGCGCGATCATTGCCGAGAACCTGGCCGGTGCCGAGCTGTCGCAGGGCATCGGTTCGCTGGGCGTGGCTTCGACCAGCAACCTGGGCGGCACCATCCAGTATTTCTCGATGGACCCGTCCACTGAATTCGGTGGCCGTGCCAGCGTCACCGTCGGCGACAACAACCAGCGCCGTGGCTACCTGCGCGTGGATACCGGCGACCTCAACGGCTTCTCGGCCTATGTGTCCGGCGTGCACCAGGACCAGGACATGTGGGCCGCGCCGTACCAGAACCAGACCACCCGCCAGTTCAACGCCAAGGCGGTGTGGAATGTCGGCGACCACCGTTTCGGTGCGTTCGTGGCGACCTCGCGCGCCAGCCAGGCCAACTACGCCTACCTGTCCAAGGACATGCTGGCCCGCGGCCTGGGTTATGACTGGAACATCTACGCGCCGGACTGGGATCGCGCCGTCGCCGCCGCGTACTGCGCGCCGGGCACCTACAACAAGGCGCGCTGCAGGTTCAGCGGCGGCGTCAACAGCATCGACGATGCGTACTACCAGAGCCGTGCACTGCGCGACGACAACCTTTATTCGGTCGATGCCGACCTGCGCCTGGGCGAGCAGGGCCGCCTGAAGCTGCTGGCCTACCACCACGACAACCGTGGCCAGGGCCACTGGTGGGCACCGGGCCAGCCGTCCTACCCGGGCACCGACAGGATGCTGCCGATTTCGATCCGCAGCACCAACTACACGATCAACCGCGATGGTGTGACCGCCGCGCTGTCGTGGACGGTGGGCATCCACGAACTGGAGGCGGGCCTGTGGTACGAGCAGAACGACCACAACGTGTCGCGCAACTTCTACTACATCAGCGGCCCGTTCCTGGACGACCTGTACCTGAAGAACCCGGACCGCCTGCTGTTCAACCAGGATTTCGACATCCGCACGCGCCAGTTCTACGTGCAGGACCGCATGCGCTTCCTGGACCAGCGCCTGACCGTGGACGTGGGCATCAAGAGCCCGAACACCCGCATGCGCGCCACCGCCCAGCCGGGCGTGGAAACCAGCATCGCCTCGGGCACGCTGACCGCCAAGAAGTCGGTGCTGCCGCAGGTGGGCCTGGGTTTCAAGCTCAACGCCAACAATGAACTGTTCGCCTCGTACGCCGAGAACATCGCCGCCTTTGTCGGTGGCGGCAGCGGTGGCCCGTTGCAGGTGTCGCCGGAATCGTTCGCGGCCAGCGCCGGGCTGGAACCGGAGAAGTCCAAGAGCCTGGAAGCCGGCTTCCGTACCTTCGGCGAGAAGTACCAGGCCTCGATCGCCGCCTACAACGTGAAATTCGACAACCGCCTGCTGTCGCTGAACCCGTGCTCGAGCATCGAAGTCGGCACGCGTCCGGAGTGCGTGACGCGCTTCATCAACGTCGGTTCGGTAAAGAGCCACGGCGCGGAACTGACCTTCATCCTCAAGCCGATCGACGGCCTGCAGTGGTACAACGCGCTGTCCTGGAACAAGACCACCTACGAGGATGACTACACCTCGGGCGGCGCGATCGTGCCGGTGGCCGGCAAGATCACGGTGGATACGCCGCAGCGCATGGCCTCCAGCGAGATCAGCTGGAATCGCGATGGCTTCTTCGCCAGCCTGCGTGCCAAGTACACCGGCAAACGCTACTACACCTACACCAACGACCAGTCGGTGCCGGGCGTGACCACCTTCGACGCCGGTGCAGGCTACGACTTCGGCCCGGGCCTGGGCCTGCGCAACATTCGGGTGTCGTTGAATGCGACCAACCTGACCAACAAGCGCTACGCCGGCCAGCTGAGCTCGTTCGCACCGACCGATCCGAAGGGCACGCGCTATGCGATCCATGCGAGCGCACCGCGGCAGCTGTTCATGACGGTGGCGGCGGAGTTCTAAGTCAAAAGCGGGCGCTGCGGCGCATCAGTACCGCAGCGGGGCGAGGTGGGACGGGCCGAGGCAGGACACGCCGCAAGTACGTCCATGTAGGCTCGGTCGGCCCATCCATGCGCCTCACG